>NZ_JBBBQR010000007.1:0-233385 GCF_037136835.1 Pectobacterium sp. 1950-15
TAGCCAGACGCACAATTAAAAAGAAAAGCCCTTCTGAGTATCGATACCAGAAGGGCTTTATATTTTGGGCAGTGGATGAACCGCGTTTATTTCCGGTTTGCCATATCGGGAATGATTAAATCCCCTCGCAAGACATACGAACCCAGCACGTCTTGCGTTTTCTCATTGAGCCAGGACACGATTCTGGCCGCTATCGCATCCATCGAATATTCAATGGCCGGTATCGCCGGAATGCCAGGGATATCGAGAGATCCCGCCAGACTGAATACCATGATGTCTTTTGGCACGGATTTATTAAACGCCTGAAGCTGTGTGATAACACGCTTGGCTTCCAGCTCATCTGCCACCAGAAGCGCATTGAAATTCAGCGTCGTGCTGTTATTGAGCAATACTTGCAGCGCCACCGATGACGATGAAGACGCATCCATAAAAATCAGATTGCGGTTAAACGGCAAAAAGTTATTTTCCAGTGCCCGCTTATACCCTAAAAGCACCTGATCTGCAGAACTGCTGGCGGCGGGATTAATCAATGCGATTTGCCGTCTTCCTTGCCGAATCAGGTAATTACACGCCGTTTCTGTGGCGAAAGCGTGATCGAATTGCAGGCTGTTCGCGGTATCCGTCTCCATGCAATCAATCAGAATGATGTTTTTATCAGTCAAATTCAGCGGAAAACGCGCACCGATGATTAAGATGTCATCACACAGGCCGCTGGTAAGCTCATCAAGCACGCTCATCACTTCTGCCCTGCTGCTGGCAAACCGCAGTAAGAGATGCTTTTGATGCCGGCTAAAGTGTTTTTCCAGCGCGTAAAGATAGCCGGTCGTCTGATTGATGTTGTCCTGAGCGCAAATAACGCCAATACAGCCGGTTGACTGACTCAATAGCGATTGAGCGATAACGTTCGGCCGATATTTAAGCTCATCCACCGCTTTTAGCACCGCAAGACGGCTGGCTTCCTTTACGCCACGTGAACCACTCAACACCCGGGAGACTGTGGCTTTGGACACCCCAGCTAAACGCGATACATCGTTGATTGTAGACATCATTTGCCCCTGGAAAACGCTAAATCCGACCCAAAATCCTGAACACCAACAGCGCATTGTATTGCTTTGCAGTATAACCGTTTCTATCCAGCATGGAAACCGATTATCCGTTTAACATCCAATAAGTATTTTTGCCAATAAGATGTGATGTAAATCTAATTAATATCGCCAGAAAACATCACACATTGACCGCCATCACACTTCTCTTTTCTTTGCATGGAAAACGGTTTCCATATGATATCCAATCATACTAGCAATAACTTTTTACATTCTGCTTAGCGGAAAATGCGGTCCGCCACAGAAGAAACATAACGGATATAGGCTCACTTTAACAAAAGGCTGCCACACACGATATTTTCATCCGACCTGTTAATACAACGGGTTACGGCGTAAAACGTGGCGATAACATACTTGGTGACGATCTGTCGCTGCTACAGCGACACACGAGAAAGGTGTTCACATGAGTTCCTTATATCAATCAACGATTGCCGCTATCGAACAATCGATTACCCCGCTGGCCGGGCGTTTAGGACAACAAAAGTATGTGATCGCTATCCGCGATGGCTTTACCGCTGCCCTCCCCTTTATGATCATCGGCTCATTTATGCTGGTGTTTATTTTTCCTCCCTTTTCCGCCGATACCACTGTCGGATTCGCTCGCACCTGGCTCGATTTTTCTATCACCTATCGCGCACAGCTGATGCTGCCTTTCGAACTGAGTATGGGGCTAATGACATTTTTCATCTCCGTAGGTGTGGGTGCCAGTCTGGGACGGCAGCTTAATCTCGATTCCGTCATGTCCGGTCTGCTGGCGTTTATGGCTTTCCTGCTCGTCGCCGCCCCTTACGCCGATAACAAAATTTCTACCGAGTACCTGTCAGGGCAAGGGATCTTCACTGCCTTACTGACCTCCATCTACGCCACCCGTGTTTACGCGGCGCTGAAACAGCACAACATTACCATTCGCTTGCCAAAAGAAGTGCCGACGGGAGTCGCCCGCTCGTTTGAAATCCTCATTCCTGTGTTGGTGATTGTCGCGACGCTGCACCCACTCAATCTTTTCGTTGAAGCACAAACGGGCATGATCATTCCCGAAGCGATTATGCACTTGCTGGCCCCGTTGGTGTCCGCCTCAGACTCGCTGCCAGCCATTCTTCTGTCCGTGCTGCTGTGCCAGCTTTTCTGGTTCTCAGGAATCCACGGTTCGCTGATTGTCACAGGCATCATGAACCCATTCTGGATGACCAATCTGGCCGTGAATCAGGCCGCGCTGGCGGCTGGCGAAGTCTTGCCACACATCTATTTACAGGGCTTTTGGGATCACTATCTGTTGATTGGCGGCGTCGGCTCGACGCTGCCGCTGGCATTCCTGCTGTTACGCAGCAAGGTCACGCACTTGCGGACCATCGGCAGAATGGGCGTCGTACCGAGCTTCTTTAACATTAACGAACCGATCATGTTTGGCGCGCCCATCATCATGAACCCGATGCTATTCCTCCCCTTTGTTTTCGTCCCGATGGTGAATGCCGTACTGGCTTACACCGCAACCAGAATGGGGTGGCTGGCGCAGGTGGTATCGCTCACGCCCTGGACAACACCGGCTCCCATTGGCGCATCGTGGGCCGCAAACTGGAGTTTCAGCCCGCTAATTATGTGCCTGCTGTGCATGGTATTTTCCGCCCTGATGTATTTGCCGTTCCTGCGAGCCTACGAACGGACGTTAATGAAAACCGAGGAGCGAAAAATACAGGGTGATTTATCGCTGACAAAAACGGTGAGCAGTAATTAATGGCATAAATAAAGAACTCGCCAAAGACATTAAATAAAAAGGGAAATAACGCATTCAGCGTCGAGATATTTTTATTATTCATATTCACCGACCTGAATGCTATTTAAGAACGCAGCATAGAAAATACGTGCTGCGAATATTCGTTCGCATAAAAATAGGTCATATGATGATTACATTAGAAGATGCAGTAATGGAAATTATCGTCAATGCTGGACAGTCACGCAGCCTGTGTTTTGAGGCACTACACGCTGCGCGTAAAGGCAACATTGATGAAGCCAAGAATCTGTTAAAGGAAGCCGATGGCTACGCGCGCAAGGCCCACCAGATGCAGACCCAACTGATCGAACAGGATGCAGGAGA
This sequence comes from Pectobacterium sp. 1950-15, assembly GCF_037136835.1. NCBI lineage: Bacteria > Pseudomonadati > Pseudomonadota > Gammaproteobacteria > Enterobacterales > Pectobacteriaceae > Pectobacterium > Pectobacterium sp. 1950-15. Next base: position 3,196 of record NZ_JBBBQR010000007.1, read on the forward strand.
AGCCAGACAGCCGATGACATTGATTATGGTTCATGCTCAAGACCATTTAATGACATCCCTGCTCGCCCGCGAATTATCAGAAGAGATTATTCATCTATACCAGCGGCAATAGTTCATTTTAATACCCTATAGGGAGGGTCGATTACGTCAGTTATTTAATTACGCTGTACCCGTTAAAAAAAATAACAATCACCTTGTTCTGAGCGTCGTGCCATTATTCACGCTAATCAGAGCGGGATGGTTATTGCCTGAAAATAACTTACCGAATTGAGATGACTATGAAAAACGCTAAAAAACTCCCCGTTACACTGGCGGTGCTGGCTGCCCTTTGCTCCGGTTCCGCGCTCGCACAAGAAACGATTACTCAGGATCAATTAGATCGCATTGTTGCTCAGGCAGTAGAAAAAGCACTGGCGGAGCGTCAGGCCAAATTAGACGCCATCGCCAGTAAACAGGCCGACCCGCTGACCACGCCGGATGCCCCCAAGACGCCTGACATGGCGATACCCTATGGCATCAACTTTACCGGCTATGCGCGTTACGGCGCGCAATTCCAGAGCGGTGACCAGAAATATGTTGCAGTTGACGGTTCCTATAACGGTGCCTCCGCGCTGGGTCGTCTGGGCAATGAAGGCAATGGCGGTGAATTCCAGCTTTCCAAGGCCTTCAAGAGTGACAACGGTGCAATCTGGGATGTCGTCGTGATGATCGACCACTGGGGCGACGAAGTTAACCTGAAAAAAGCCTATGCGGGCGTCACCAACCTTTTTGCCTCTCAGCCCAATGCCTATCTCTGGGCCGGACGCGATTTCCACCAGCGTCCACAGCAGGGGATTAACGACTACTTCTGGATGAACCATGACGGTCAGGGCGCGGGAATAAAGAATTTTGAACTTGGTGGCATTCAATTCGATGTCGCTGCCGTCGCGGCCGTCGAATCCTGTAATCCCCAAGTGATAGCAAATAATGCGAACCCCTCACGCATCAGCTGTACCGGAGGCTCCGGCACGGGCGATAAAGGTAATTACGCACTGACCTCCAAAATACACGGCATGAAGCTGGGGCCATTGGATCTTGCGCTATACGCGAACTACGGTTTTGATTCAAAAGCAGTGGATAACAATGCGCGCCTGAAAGCCTGGCAAGGCGGTGCGGTCTTGAGCCATACAGGAAAAAATAGCCTCAATCAGTTTATCACCCGCTATTCGGATAATGCGGATAACAGCGTTTACAACAAAACGAACAACCTGAAAACCTTCTACGCCAGCTTCGAAGGTAAATACAAATTTACCCCGCAAACGCAGGTCGAATACCTGCTGGCCTACCATGACTACTCGAACGACTCCGTAAGTCAGGACGATCGTCGCAACTATAATGCCATCGTTCGCCCCATGTATTTCTGGAATGATGTGCATTCCACCTGGCTTGAAGCAGGCTATCAGCATGTAGATTACGGTCAGGGTGGTGATAACAAAGGGTGGAAACTGACGCTTTCCCAGAATGTCTCGATCGCGATGGGACCGGAGTTCAGACCGATGCTGCGCTTCTATGTCACTGGCGGGGAGGTGGATAACAAACATACCGCGCGGACAACGACCGGCGTCAACACGAAGCTCGACTCGTTCAACGTTGGGGCAATGTGGGAAGCCTGGTTCTAATCACATACATTCAGGGAGACCCTGTGGTCTCCCTGAATCTGGCAAAACAGCAATTAGGCGCTACGCGGCGTCACTTGTTAACCCAAATCTTCGCGCGTTAAGCCAAAATGCCGATAGGCGTGCTGCGTCGCCATCCGACCGCGCGGCGTACGCTGAATGAACCCTTGCTGAATCAGAAACGGCTCCAGCACGTCTTCAATAGTTTCGCGCTCTTCGCCAATCGCGGCCGCTAAATTGTCTAGACCAACGGGGCCACCCATGAATTTATCGATGATCGCCAACAGCAGCTTACGGTCCATGTAGTCAAACCCTTCGGTATCCACCGCCAGCATATCCAGCGCCTGCGTCGCCACGTCACCAGTAATCGCCCCTTCCGATTTAACTTCGGAGAAATCGCGCACCCGTCTCAAGAGTCGGTTGGCAATACGCGGCGTCCCCCGCGCACGCCGCGCCACTTCGAGCGCGCCCTCGGATGTCAGATCCAGCCCTAAACACTGGGCGCTGCGGCTGACGATATACTGCAAATCCTCAACTTTATAAAACTCCAGGCGCTGCACAATGCCGAAACGATCGCGCAGCGGCGAGGTTAACGAGCCCGCACGCGTCGTTGCACCAACCAGCGTGAAAGGCGGCAAATCGAGTTTGATCGAACGGGCGGCCGGCCCTTCGCCGATCATGATATCCAACTGATAGTCTTCCATCGCCGGATACAGCACTTCTTCCACAACGGGTGACAGGCGGTGGATTTCATCGATGAACAGTACATCATGCGGTTCGAGATTAGTCAGCAGCGCGGCGAGATCGCCCGCTTTTTCCAGCACCGGACCCGACGTCGTGCGCATATTCACGCCCATCTCATTGGCGACAATATTCGCCAGCGTCGTTTTCCCCAGACCGGGAGGACCAAAAATGAGTAGATGATCCAGTGCATCTCCGCGTTTACGGGCCGCCTGAATAAAAATTTCCATCTGTTCACGTACCTGCGGTTGCCCCACATACTCGTTAAGCAATTTAGGGCGGATCGCACGGTCGATAAATTCTTCTTCGGGAACGGCGTCAGCGGAAATTAAACGATCGGCTTCTATCATGAATACCTCACAGCGCCGCGCGCAGTGCATCCCTGATTAGGGTTTCACAGTCAGCGTCGGGACGCGCAATCTTGGAAATCATGCGGCTAGCTTCCTGCGGTTTATAGCCCAACGCAACCAGTGCTGCTGCGGCTTCCGCTTCAGGATCGCTAACGCGGCTGTCTGCGGCAGCGGGTGATGCCAGCGGAATATCGCTGACCGGATTAAACAGATCGCCGCTCAGGCCTTTGAAGCGATCTTTCATTTCAACGACTAACCTTTCCGCCGTTTTCTTACCCACGCCCGGAAGTTTAATCAACGCACCGATTTCTTCGCGTTCAACCGCGCTGACAAACTGCGTCGCGGACATTCCTGAGAGAATCGCCAGCGCCAGCTTCGGCCCAACGCCATTCACTTTGATCAGCTCGCGGAACAGCGCTCTCTCCTGCTTATCATTAAAACCGAACAGCAGTTGCGCATCTTCACGGACCACGAAATGGGTAAAGATAATCGCTTCCTGATTGAGCTCAGGGAGTTCGTAAAAGCACGTCATCGGCATATGGACTTCGTAACCCACGCCGTTAGCTTCGATCAGCACCTGCGGCGGCTGTTTTTCCAGGATAATGCCTCTGAGACGACCTATCACGTTGCGCTTCCTTTTACTTAGGGAATGAATGGCTTGAAGTATGACGAGTATATAACATAAAAAAGGCTGGATGAATATCCAGCCTCCTGTTTCAGCGCAGTCGTCCTGCCAGCGGGTTCACTTTCGCCGCCGATGTACGCAGCAGGCTTTGGCTAAAATGACAGTGGGTAATGGCAATCGCCAACGCGTCGGCGGCATCCGCCTGCGGACTAGCCGACAGTTTCAGCAGCGAGCGCACCATATGTTGCACCTGCTTTTTATCCGCCGCGCCCGTTCCCACCACGGTTTGTTTAACCAAACGCGCAGCATATTCAAACACGGGCAGATCCTGATTCACCCCTGCAACGATAGCCACACCGCGTGCCTGCCCCAGCTTCAAGGCTGAATCCGGGTTTTTCGCCATGAAAACCTGCTCAATCGCCATACAGTCTGGACGAAATTGCGTAATGATTTCACTGACGCCAGCGTAAATCAGCTTCAGTCGCGTGGGCATATCATCCACCACGGTGCGGATACAGCCGCTGCCGAGATACGTCAGATGACGCCCCTGCTGACGGATAATGCCATAACCCGTCACGCGCGAACCGGGGTCGATGCCTACTATTATTGTCATAGTGCTACGATTGTCATCGTGCCGCTCCGCCGATTCGCCCGTGTAGGTAGCCGTTTCTACTCTGCATTACCGATCTGCCATTACAGCAGTTCAGCCACCTCATCGGAGATCTCACCGTTATGGTAAACCTCCTGCACATCGTCGCAATCTTCCAGCATGTCGATTAGACGCATCAGTTTCGGCGCTGTTTCCGCATCCATATCCGCTTTGGTGGACGGAATCATCGATACTTCTGCAGACTCCGCTTTCAGACCCGCCGCATCCAGCGCATCTTTCACGTTACCGAACGTTTCCCACGGAGTGAAGACGTCAATCGCACCGTCGTCATACGTCACGACATCGTCTGCACCCGCTTCCAGCGCCGCGTCCATCACCGCATCTTCATCCAGACCTGGCGCGTAAGAAATAACGCCTTTCTTGGTGAAAAGGTAGGAAACGGAACCATCAGTCCCCAGATTACCACCGGTTTTCGTAAACGCATGGCGTACTTCGGAAACGGTACGGTTACGGTTATCACTCAGGCACTCCACCATGACAGCGGTGCCGCCAGGGCCGTAACCTTCGTAAATGATGGTTTCCATGTTGGCATCTTCGTCACCGCCGACGCCACGGGCAATCGCGCGGTTCAGGGTATCGCGCGTCATGTTGTTGGACAGTGCTTTATCGATCGCTGCGCGCAGACGTGGGTTAGAACCCGGATCGCCACCGCCCAGACGGGCTGCGGTAACCAGTTCGCGGATAATCTTGGTAAAGATTTTACCGCGTTTGGCGTCCTGTGCTGCTTTACGATGCTTTGTGTTAGCCCACTTACTATGACCTGCCATAAAAATCTCCGAAAAAAGCCTGTTCAGGCCGGATAAATAACAAATTCCTCAATCGCCTGCCGGTTGCTCCAGGACTTGGTCAACTGTGCCGCGTGGGGCACATCCAACCACTGGTAGGCAAGATGCTCGGATAATTGCACCTCGCGCTCAGCAGGTAACGCCAGACAAAACCAGTGTTCGGTATTGTGCGTCACCCCCGGCGCATAGCGACGTCTCAAATGAGCAAATAGCTCAAACTCAATACAGCGCTGACAGTCAAAGAGTGATAACGCTTCCGCGGATATATCAATGTTAACTTCTTCTTTGACTTCACGCTGTGCGGCATACGGCGCACTTTCCCCTTCTTCTATGCTGCCGGTCACCGACTGCCAGAATTCAGGATCGTCACGCCGCTGCAACATCAGCACCCGCCCGGTGTCGCGGGCATAGATCACCACCAGAACCGAAACGGGTCGCTTATATACCATCTTATTCGTTCTCGGATTTTCCATCCTGAGCCGCTTTCCCTTTTACGACAACCGCAATGGCAAGCTCTTCCAGCGAAGCCGGGTTGGCGAAACTTGGCGCTTCCGTCATCAGGCACGCTGCCGCCGTCGTTTTCGGGAAGGCGATGACATCACGAATGTTATCGGTGCCCGTCAGCAGCATAACGAGACGGTCAAGGCCAAACGCCAGACCTGCATGTGGCGGCGTACCATATTTCAGCGCGTCCAGCAGGAAACCAAATTTCTCACGCTGTTCTTGTTCGGTAATACCCAGAATGCTGAACACGGTTTGCTGCATTTCACCGTTGTGAATACGCACGGAACCGCCGCCCACTTCATAACCGTTAATCACCATGTCATACGCGTTGGCGATCGCCGAAACCGGGTTGGCGGCCAGTTCAGAAGGCAGCATGTCACGCGGTGCGGTAAACGGATGGTGCATCGCAGCCAGCCCGCCTTCGCCATCTTCCTCAAACATCGGGAAATCGACAACCCACAGCGGTTCCCAGCTATTGTCTTTCGTCAGGCTCAGATCGCGGCCCAGCTTGAGACGCAGCGCGCCCAGCGCATCGGTCACCACTTTCGCGCTGTCTGCGCCAAAGAATAAGATGTCGCCATCTTGTGCCGCAGTACGATCCAACAGCGCAGACAGCATGTCATCACTCAGGAATTTCGCTACCGGGCTTTGAACGCCTTCCAGCCCTTTAGCGCGCTCGTTGACCTTGATATAAGCCAAACCTTTCGCGCCATAAATTTCAATAAACTTGCCGTATTCATCAATCTGTTTACGGCTCAGCTGCGCGCCGCCTGGAACGCGGATCGCGGCAACACGGCCTTTGGCATCATTTGCCGGACCGGAGAACACTTTAAAGTCGATGTCTTTAACCAGATCGGCAACGTCAACCAGTTCCAGCGGGTTACGCAGGTCCGGCTTGTCGGAACCAAAACGGCGCATCGCTTCTGCGAATGTCATGATCGGGAAATCACCCAGATCGACGCCTTTCACGTCCAGCCACAGTTCACGCACCAGTTTCTCCATCACTTCACGCACCTGCGGCGCGGTCATGAAAGAGGTTTCCACATCGATCTGGGTGAATTCTGGCTGTCTGTCAGCACGCAAGTCTTCGTCGCGGAAGCATTTAACGATCTGATAGTAACGATCAAAACCGGACATCATCAGCAGCTGTTTGAACAGCTGTGGAGACTGCGGCAGCGCATAAAATTTGCCTTTATGTACGCGGCTTGGCACCAGATAATCGCGCGCGCCTTCCGGCGTCGCCTTCGTCAACATCGGCGTTTCAATATCCAGGAAGCCGTGATCGTCCATAAAGCGGCGAACAAAACTGGTGATACGTGCGCGCGTTTTCAGGCGCTGTGCCATTTCAGGACGGCGCAAATCCAGATAGCGGTATTTGAGACGTGCTTCTTCGGTATTGGTTTGGTTGGAATCCAACGGCAACGCTTCTGAGCGGTTAACAATAGTCAGTGCGCTGGCAAAAATTTCGACTTCACCCGTCGCCATATCTTTGTTGATTTGGCTTTCTGGACGGGCGCGTACTACACCGGTAAGTTGGATGCAGAACTCGTTACGCAACTCGGATGCCAGTTTAAATGCGTCCTGACGATCCGGGTCAAAAAACACCTGAACCAGCCCTTCGCGGTCACGCATATCAATAAAAATCAAACCACCCAGATCGCGGCGGCGGTTAACCCAACCGCACAATGTCACTTCCTGGCCCACATGGGACGAATTCAACTGCCCGCAATAATTAGTACGCATCACGATGTCCTTTTACTCATCCGCCAGCTCACACGTTTTCACGATGGACTACTTTTCACGGTAGATCACAGCGCAAAAACAGTGGCATTTTCGCTGCACGGCATGGTTTTTCTGGATTACTGTCCGGTGAAAAAAGGCGACTATTATAAAGGATATTCGCCCGAACGATAAGCATGAAGGTAACGCTCTGCGACGCTGCCGCCTACTCTTTTTACGAAATTTCCTTTCCGGTTAACGGGATGTTCACTAATCGGCATAGAGTTGTTGCAAAACTGAACGCCAGAGGAAGCCTAAATCATCAACCCAAAGACGCAGAACTCATCAATACGTCTCGCGTGAGGATTTAGGGAAACCGACCTTCCTTTTTAATAAAACCTGCTAAAATTACCAAGTACTTGCTGATTTTTATAAAAATTTTAATAAAAAGCGCTTTCCACTACTGGCAAATGCGTATGATTTACATGGAGAACAGCTATGTATTCATTTGTTGCCCGTCAACCCATTTTAAATAACCATCTTCAAACGGTTGCCTACGAGCTCCTTTTTCGCATGGACATCACCAATAAATTTCCTGATGTCAGCCCTGAATTTGCGACCGCACAGCTTATTTCCGATCAGTTCTTAACCAACCCGTTAACAAAATCCGTGGTTGAAGAACAACCTTACTACATTAACTTCCCCCATCAGTTGCTAATCAGTGGTCAGGCCGAGGTCTTGCCACAAGAAAAAGTTGTTATCGAGATTCTTGAAAATTCGCCCCCCAACAACGATCTCTTGGCCGCCGTAAAAAAGCTAAAAAGGAAAGGCTTCAGGATTGCACTGGATGATTTCTCGATGGATTCAGAGTGGGATCGTTTTTTACCTTACATTGATATCATCAAGTTCGATTTAACCCTGTCGACGTTTGATGATATTGAAAACTTCATCAACAGAACTTCACAACGTAAATTAACTTATCTGGCCGAAAAAGTAGAAACACATGAGCAATACCTGCAAAGCAAAAAGCTGGGGATCTCACTTTTTCAGGGGTATTTTTTCAGCCGTCCTGAAATGATTAAATCGAAGAAGCTGGTCAATAACTCCACTAATACCATCAGATTACTGAGAGAAGTCAATAAGCCCGAAATCAACTATGCCACGATCGAGGAATTAGTGTGCGCCGATCTGTCGCTTTATTATAAATTGATGCGCCACATCACCAATATCAAATACAACACCCGTTTTGGCATCACCGCAACCTCAATGTCGTTCCGCTCTATGGCCATGCTGCTTGGGCAACGGGAGCTCAAACGTTTTGTCTCGTTAATCAGCATAACCAGCAGTAATGAAAATAAGCCCAGCGAGCTTTATCGCACCAGTTTAATTCGCGCCAGATTCTTTGAATTATTGTATGCCTCTTTTAATGTAAAGGAGGATACCACCGAGGCATTTTTGTGCGGGTTATTGTCGCTGCTTGATGCCGTATTAGACTCGCCGATGCCCCTGCTACTCTCACAAATCGCGCTATCCGAAAAAATTAACCAGAGTTTATTGGATCATACTGGCGAGCTCGCACCTTATCTGACGCTAATTTCTAAATATGAACAGCAAGAATGGGAAGAGCTTGAACCACTTTTAACGCAATTAGGTCTCAATGAAGAAGACTTCTTTACCATGATAAGGGAAGCAACGCAGTGGGCAGATGAGATTTTATAAACGATGTCTGCCGGTTCACTCGCACGGCGCTGACAATTGCGCGATAATCACCGCCATCCTGCTTGAGATTCAATGACATGATGGTGCGATGATGTACATCGGATTACCGCAATGGCAACACCCCGCCTGGAGTCGGCTGGGGTTAAACGATCTTGCCGACTACAGCCGCTACTTTACCTGCGTTGAAGGTAATACAACCTTTTATGCACTGCCTTCACGCGAAGTCGTCGAGCGCTGGCGTGATATGACGCATGACGATTTCCGCTTTTGCTTCAAATTTCCTTCAACGATCAGCCATAAAGCCGCCTTGCAGAGCTGTGACAGCGATGTCGGCCTTTTTTATCAATGTCTTGAACCGATTGAACACCGTATCGGGCAGCTCTGGCTACAGCTCCCTGCCGCCTTCGGCCCCGCGCAGCTACCTGTTCTGTGGCGTTTTCTTGATGCCTTACCGCAGGGGTTTGGCTACGGCGTGGAAGTGCGCCACCCGCTGTTTTTTGCCAAAGGCGATGAAGAGCGTGCACTGAATCAGGGGCTACAGCAGCGCGGCATTAACCGTGTAATCCTCGACAGTCGACCGGTTCATCACGCCGCGCCAGACAGTGCCGCGATGCGTGAAGCCCAGCGTAAGAAACCTCGCGTGCCGGTACACGCCGTGCTCACCGCCACACAGCCGCTGATCCGCTTTATCGGTAGTGAAACGCAGGAAGAAAATCTTCGCTGGTTCGAATCATGGCGTAACAAGCTGCCGCAGTGGCGCGAGGCCAATCCCTTCTTCTTTATTCACACGCCGGATATTGGTGATGCCCCGCCGCTGGCGCAGCAGCTTTGGCCGCTACTTGCCGAGATCGACCCGACTTTACCGCCCCAGCCGGATTGGCCACAGCAGGCGACACTATTTTGATCACCAGCCTGGCGGGTTAGCCCGTTTGGTTATAAACCATTTGGCAACGCAACGTATTTCCGCTAAAAAAATCGACCTTTACAGGCGACAGTTGCGTTAGGTAAAGCTATTATTCTGCAAGCCGTTTTCGGTTAGGTTACGGAGTAAAACATGGTAAGTGCGCTTTATATCGTGCTTGGCGCAATCTTGTTGATAAAGCTGTCGATTGATGTTGTGAAACTCAGAATGCAGTATCGCGTTGCGTACGGCGACGGCGGATTTTATGAATTGCAAACGGCAATCCGGGTGCATGGCAATGCGGTGGAATACATCCCGATTGCGGCGATTTTGCTGGTGCTGATGGAAATGAACGGCGCCCTTATCATCATGATCCATTTTTGCGGTATTTTATTGATTACCGGACGTTTAGTTCACTACTACGGCCTGCGGCACCGTGAATTTCGCTGGCGGCGCTCAGGTATGGCGGCAACCTATGCCTCGCTCATCCTGATGATTGCAGCAAACCTCTATTACCTCCCTTGGGATCTGGTTTTCACGCTGTATTGATAGCGTAAACAAGAACGACAGCTGCCTCTCCCGGTCGCACAGACAGTATGTGTCCGGGAATCAAAAACCGCGTCCACACCATGCGTCTACACAATGTGAAAGGTGAAGGCCGCGGTGTATTCTGCTAGAATATGCCCTCTTTAATTACTATCACTCTCAGTGCACTTTCTGCCATGCCAAACCGCGATATGCTTTTTTCTGTGCCAATTGCTAATTTAGGCGACTGGACATTCGACGAACGCGTTGCTGACGTCTTTCCCGATATGATCCAACGTTCTGTACCCGGCTATTCCAACATCATCTCGATGATTGGCATGTTGGCAGAACGGTTCGTCCGCCCGGATAGCCACGTCTACGATCTAGGATGCTCGCTGGGTGCAGCTACGCTGTCCATGCGACGCAATATCCATGTTCCAGGTTGCAAAATTATCGCGGTAGACAATTCTCCGGCCATGGTAAAGCGCTGCCGCAGCCATATTGACGCTTTTCGTTCCGATACGCCCGTCGAGATTCTAGAAGCCGATATCCTCAACATTGATATCGAAAATGCGTCGATGGTGGTGCTGAACTTTACGCTTCAGTTTTTGGAACCCTCCCAGCGACAGGTGCTCATCGAACGTATTTATCAGGGATTAAATCCCGGCGGCGTGCTCGTCCTCTCTGAAAAATTCAATTTTACGGACAAAGACGTCGGCGAATTACTGTTCAACATGCACCTCGACTTCAAACGAGCAAATGGCTACAGCGAGTTAGAAATCAGTCAGAAACGCAGTATGTTGGAAAACGTCATGCTGACCGATTCGGTAGAAGCCCATAAGGCTCGGCTGGCAAGCGCCGGTTTTGAGCACAGCGAAGTTTGGTTTCAATGTTTTAATTTTGGTTCGTTATTAGCCGTGAAAGCAGAGGAAAAGGCGTGATCGATTTCGGCAATTTTTATCAGCAAATCGCAAAAGGCCCGCTCAGCCACTGGCTTAACACGCTGCCTTCACAGCTCAGCAGTTGGCAACAGGAATCCTTGCACGGTAAGTTCAAACTCTGGTTTAACTCGCTGGAGCATCTTCCCTCGCTGACGCCAACCTCTCTGGATTTGAACGACAGCGTCACAGCACGTATGGAACCCGATATTTCCGTGGGTCAGCGTGAAGGCATTGAAAAGCTGCTGCGTAACCTGATGCCCTGGCGTAAAGGTCCCTTTTCGCTCTACGGTGTGGATATCAACACGGAGTGGCGTTCTGACTGGAAATGGCAGCGTGTTCTACCACACATCAGCCCGTTGAAGAACCGTCTGATTCTCGATGTGGGCTGTGGCAGCGGCTATCACCTGTGGCGGATGGTCGGTGAAGGCGCCACGATGGCGGTCGGCATTGATCCTATGCAGCTGTTTTTATGTCAGTTTGAAGCGGTACGTAAACTGCTCGGTGACGATCAGCGGGCGCACGTTTTGCCGCTCGGCATTGAACAACTTCCCGAACTTGCCGCGTTTGACACGGTGTTTTCGATGGGCGTGCTGTATCACCGCCGTTCCCCGCTCGATCACCTGTGGCAATTGAAGAATCAGTTGGTGGCGGGGGGTGAACTGGTGCTGGAAACGCTGGTCATTGAAGGCGATGAAAACCAGGTGCTGGTACCAGGAGAACGCTACGCGCAAATGCGCAATGTGTATTTCATTCCTTCCGCTGCGGCCTTGACCACATGGCTTGAGAAATGCGGATTTGTTGATGTCCGCGTCGTCGATGTCTGCACCACGACAACGCAGGAACAGCGTCGGACAGACTGGATGATCACGGAATCGCTGGCTGAATTCCTCGATCCTGAGGATCCAACGAAAACAGTGGAAGGTTACCCCGCGCCGGTACGCGCCGTACTGGTTGCCCGTAAGCCCGGAATCTACCAGTCCTAAATTACTGCGCTCGACAAAAAAAGCCCCAGCAACACGCTGGGGCCTGGTACTTGCCATGCAAACCGAAGGGTATGCTGCGCGGCAAAATTGAAGAATGACGATGTCGTGTTGATGGCAATACTGTTTAAATCAGTCACTATATCGCTACACCGTGAAATTCCTTACGTTATGATACGTACTGTATTTCACGATCCGGGCTGACCGCTCGTTTCATTGCTGCTACCACATCGCCATCCACGCAATACTGGCTAAATTCGTCTAATTCCGTATCAGAACACATCGACACGCCGATTTTTCGGTAGCGCATAGGGGATGGTGTCCACTGACCGGCAGAACTGTGCAGTTCCCGAATACCGGCCTGCTGGAATTTGTGCAGGTTAGTTAACCGCACGCCGGAACCCGCCATAATAATTGGACCACGACTGGCCTGTGTTAGTTCACGCAATAACCGCAGCCCATTCTCCGCCGTCTGCTGCTGCCCGGAGGTCAATATGCGCGATACGCCAAGCTCGGTGAGCTGTTCCAGCGCAATATAAGGGTTCAGGCACATATCGAACGCGCGATGAAAAGTGACCGCCATTCCCTGCGCCACCGCCATGATTTCGCGCATTTTGGGCAAATCAATGTGCCCTTCCTCATTCAACACGCCGACAACGACGCCGGGAAACCCCATCTCGCGAATCTGCTCAATGTCGTATTTGATGACAGCCAGTTCCGTCGCGCTGTAGCAAAAATCGCCGCCTCTCGGGCGCACAATCGGGTGAACAGGAATCGCAACTTTTTCACGAGCACCACGCAGCGCACCATAGGATGGTGTTAATCCGCCTTCCCGCTGTCCTGCACAGAGTTCAATCCTGTCAGCCCCAGACTGTGCTGCTGTTATGGCACAATCAAGGCTATAACAGCATACTTCCAGTTTCGTCATCGCTGCTCCTCCATGTAAACACCCAGACTACTTTTCTTAATTAGCGAAAAATCGGCGAATCATCAGGCCGATTAAAGTAATAACTATGGCATTCACATTCATATCGTGAGGAGACAGGGGTCACAATGAACGTGATACATTGCCTAAATAAACATGACATAAACCACAATTTTATTAATCTGTTCTATACCCGTCATACTTCAAATTGCAGGTGCGTTGGCTACGTTCACTCACCCGAATCACTTACCTAAGTAAGCTCATCGGGATGAAATGAGAGACGTCCTGTCTCTCACCGAAGGCCAGCCGTTGGCTGGTCAAATTCGTTCCCGACGAATTTGACCCTCTCTCGCCGCGTTATTCAAAACGAACTCGTTTTGTCCTGAAACTCGAATTATTTAGGGTATAAAGTAGAAGAAAATGGCATGAATAACGTGACATGCCATTTTACCTTTCCGCCAATGTTATCTTTATGATTACGCTACGTACGAGCCATACGCTATCGCTATAGCGTCGACATTTCGCTCGCGACAACCTCGCGTATATCAAATGGATGGAATTTTATTGTCACTTTCCCGTTGGTTACCGCGAGCGTCGGATTAGGTATTCGTTCTTTTTCGCCTTGCGGAGAACTGAATTTCAGCTTGATGCCTGGCGTACGCAGTGCCTCATCAGACAAGCAGGCCAGCGCACGCTGATGCAGCGTTTCTGCCTCCCCTGGCAGCACCAGCTCCACATGCTCCCACCCTTCATGCGGATAATGTTTTTTCCCCGGCCACGGTAGCTCGATACACGTCATTTTCCAAGGGCCGACAGAGATAGCATTATCCAGTATAAACAAGCAGATTGGGCGACCATTGATCGGGTTTTCAGACAGTAAGCGGCCAGCCTTCAGCAGCGCCACTTTCCAGGATTCAGCCGTCGTATTCTGGTTACAGCGCAGAGAAATATGGTCAGCATGAAATGCGCCTAAATCCAGCTGTAACACATCGGCCAATTCCTGTAACGCCTGCTCAAAACGCGCTAAATCCGTTATCAAATCATTGGGTAACATATCGGGTAAAACTCCTCGCGGCATCTCACATTATCAATAACCATTTGCGCGGTGAGAATATCACACCCGTGACACATTCTAATTAAATTCCACTTTTCTCCCTGTACATTTATTTACACCTCCGTTACGTGAAACGCATTAAATGTAAAGAAAAGATAACCACGTCGTTTGATTAATAAACGGAAATGTTTTTTACTCGGCGTTAATCTGCGATACGTCTCGCAACCTATTCTGGGAGGAATCTTAAATAAGAGTCGCCCCATTGAACGCCTAAAAGAAAACGTATAAATTAAGAAAACAAATAATAACACAGAGATATCATCATGGTTTTACTCATTATATCCATCGCGCTTATCGCTATTGCGATATACGCTATTTTTCGTCATTTTAAAACCAGAGACTCACATAAAATTGGTGTAAATGGTCGTTCAAGAAAACGTTAAGATTGTAATTTTGATTTATTTTTATTCTACCTAAAACCACATTCTCTTTTTTTGTCGTGTTCTCCTTGTCTCTTTTTCTCCTATCATCGTTCCTTTTTCATATCCCGCCTGGCGGGTGTTTTTTCGCCTGAACATCCCGTTGAGCCTCCCCATCTGCTGACGAAGAAAGGCAAATATGGTATAAGCAAGGCTTAATTTTTTATTTAAGGTAAACCGGTGAATATTCAGGCTCTTCTCTCCGAAAAAGTCAGCCAGGCGTTAACCGCCGCGGGCGCGCCAGCAGACAGCGAAGCTCAGATTCGTCAGTCGGCAAAAGCACAGTTTGGTGATTATCAGGCCAATGGCGTTATGGCCGTGGCAAAAAAACTGGGCATGCCGCCGCGACAATTGGCCGAAAAAGTCGTCCAACTTTTGGCGCTGGAGGGCATTGCGGAAAAAACAGAAATCGCAGGCCCGGGATTTATTAATATTTTTCTCGATAAGCAGTGGGTTGCGAGCCAGGTTGAGAACGCCCTGAATGCACCAAAACTGGGTTTAACTCCCGTTGAGCCTCAAACGATCGTGATTGACTACTCTGCCCCTAACGTCGCGAAAGAAATGCACGTCGGCCACCTGCGTTCAACCATTATTGGTGACGCATCAGCCCGTACGCTGGAGCTTTTGGGCCACAATGTCATTCGCGCCAACCACGTCGGTGACTGGGGTACGCAGTTCGGCATGCTGATTGCCTACCTTGAAAAAATGCAAAACGAAAACGCCAGCGAGATGGATCTGTCCGATCTTGAAGCGTTCTATCGTGAAGCGAAGAAACACTACGACGACGATGCCGATTTCGCCGAACGCGCACGCGGCTACGTGGTGAAGTTGCAAGGCGGTGATGAATACTGCCGTCAGATGTGGCGCAAGCTTGTCGATATCACCATGACACAGAATCAGATTAACTATGAACGCCTCAACGTCACGCTGACCAAGCAGGATGTGATGGGGGAAAGCCTGTATAACAGCATGCTGCCGGGTATCGTTGCCGATCTGAAGGCAAAAGGTCTGGCGGTAGAAAGTGAAGGCGCTACGGTGGTTTTCCTTGATGAATATAAGAACAAGGAAGGCGAACCGATGGGCGTCATCATCCAGAAAAAGGATGGCGGCTACCTCTACACCACAACGGATATCGCTTGCGCCAAATACCGTTATGAAACCCTGAACGCCGATCGCGTGCTTTACTACATCGACTCCCGCCAACATCAGCACCTGATGCAAGCCTGGACTATCGTGCGTAAAGCCGGCTATGTGCCTGACTCCGTCAGTCTGGAACATCATATGTTCGGTATGATGCTGGGCAAAGACGGCAAGCCATTCAAAACGCGTGCAGGCGGGACGATCAAACTGTCCGAGCTGTTAGATGAAGCCTACGATCGCGCACTGAAACTCATCGCAGAGAAAAATCCACAAATGGAAAGTGATGAGTTAAGCGCACTGGCGAAAGTAGTTTCTATCGGTGCGATCAAATATGCCGACCTGTCGAAAAGCCGTACCACAGACTATGTCTTCG
The DNA here is from genome assembly GCF_037136835.1 of Pectobacterium sp. 1950-15. Lineage (NCBI taxonomy): Bacteria > Pseudomonadati > Pseudomonadota > Gammaproteobacteria > Enterobacterales > Pectobacteriaceae > Pectobacterium > Pectobacterium sp. 1950-15. The sequence continues at coordinate 19,282 of NZ_JBBBQR010000007.1, forward strand.
ATTGGGACAACATGCTGGCATTTGAAGGCAACACGGCACCTTACATGCAATACGCCTACACCCGCGTCGCGTCTATTTTCAAGCGTGCGGGCATACAGGAAGACAGCTTAACGCAGCCGATTACGCTGAGCGATGAGCGCGAATTTGCCCTTGCCACGCGCCTGCTGCAATTTGAAGAAACCATCACCACCGTCGCCCGTGAAGGCACGCCGCATGTGATGTGTGGCTACCTGTATGATCTGGCGGGTCTGTTCTCCGGTTTCTACGAGCACTGCCCGATCCTCAATGCCGAAAGTGACGACGTGCGCCAAAGCCGTCTGAGACTGGCTCTGTTGACGGCGAAGACGCTGAAGCAAGGTCTGGATACCCTGGGCATCGAAACCGTCGAGAAGATGTAATTCTTCATCAAGTGACAAAAAAACGCCATTGGTGCTGCCACCAATGGCGTTTTGCGTTGCAGGCAAAAAACAACCGAATAACGATTTGCCGTTGTTACACGCTACGGCGGGCGAAATCCCGAGGGCGGAATCCCAACAGCGCCAACGTGGCAAAATAAGAGCCCGCACCCACGACCACAACCAGCAGCAAACGCAGGATTCGCATCGTCATATTGCCGTCATCCCACGCGGGCATCCACCACAGCATACCCAGTAAAACCAGCGACATCACAATAACTGCCGTCAACAGGCGAACCAGAAACCCCCGCCAGCCCGGCAGCGGCTGGAAAATATCCTGCTTACGCAGTTGCCAGTACAGCAACCCTGCATTCAGGCAGGAGGCCAGACCGATGGACAAGGCCAGACCCGCATGTTGCAGTGGGCCGATGAAGATCAGGTTCATAACTTGCGTCAGAATCAGCGTGACGATCGCTATTTTGACTGGCGTCTTAATATCCTGCCGGGAATAAAAACCGGGCACGAGCACCTTGACGACAATCAATCCCATCAGCCCAACCGAGTAAGCAATCAGCGCCCGCTGAGTCATGAGCGCATCAAAGGCGCTAAATTTACCGTACTGGAACAGCGACACCGTTAAGGGTTTAGCCAAAATACCTAATGCCACCGCACTCGGCAGCGCCAGCAGGAAACACAGGCGGAGCCCCCAATCCATCAGACGGGAGTATTCGTCATGATTGCCACTGGCAAAACTCTTCGCCAACGACGGGAGTAAGATCGTTCCCAACGCCACGCCCAGAACACCGGAAGGAAACTCCATCAGTCGATCGGCGTAATACATCCATGACACCGCACCTTCACTGAGGAAGGACGCGAAAATGGTGTTGATGATGAGCGAAATCTGGCTCACCGAGACGCCCAGAACCGCAGGCCCCATCAGCTTCATGACTCGCCAGACGCTCGGTTCCCGCCATTTCAGACGTGGCAATACCAGCATGCCAATCTTTTTCAGATGCGGTAGCTGGTAGCCGAGTTGCAGTAAACCACCAACCAACACCGCCCAGGCCAGCGCCATCACCGGTGGGTTAAAATACGGCGCGGCAAACAGCGAGAAGCCAATCATGCTGACGTTAAGCAATGTCGGAGCAAACGCCGGCACCGAGAAACGGTTCCAGGTGTTCAGCACCGACCCTACCATAGAGGTCAGCGAAATCAGTAGAATGTAGGGAAACGTGACTCTTAACAGATCCGAGGTCAGCTCAAAGCGCTCTGGCGTCGCGGCAAAACCGGGAGCGGTCACCATGATGACCCAGGGCGCAGCAACCATCCCCGCGACGGTGACCAACGCCAGAATCAGCGTTAGCATACCGGAAACATAAGCGAGAAAGGTTCGTGTCGCCTCATCACCCTGCTGGCTTTTATATTCGGCAAGAATGGGCACGAAAGCCTGTGAGAATGCGCCCTCCGCAAAAATTCGGCGAAGCAGGTTGGGCAGTTTGAATGCCACAAAGAAGGCATCCGTCGCCATACCTGCACCAAAAATACGGGCGACGATCGCATCGCGCACGAACCCTAAAATGCGCGATAGCATGGTCATGGAACTGACGGCTGCCAGTGATTTAAGTAAATTCATCCGATTATATTCTGAACGGTTCAGGACCGATTAGTAACCCGTTGAGGCCATCCTGATTGCGAGGTGCGACTAGTCTACGCATTGCGCGAGTAATAGCTACCGCACATTGTCATAACCGCTGAACTTTTCAGCTTTTTCCCAGCAATTTTTCAATCATGCGTTGGGACAGCAACGCCTGGTTACCTGATGTTTCCGCTGGTTTCCGTTGTTCAATTGCCGCCATAAAATGCTGCACCGCACCGACAAATCCGCGTTGTTCCAGCGTGGTTTGCCAGGAGGGTACTGCCGGGCGGAGCGTCATCCCCTCGCGGTCTTCACGCCATTCACGCATCTCATCCACCTGGTAGAGCCCGCCGTGGGTCACGGCCTGCACCCATTCCCGCTGGCTTCCAGCCTGACGATGCATGCTGGTCGTCACCTGACATCGACCGCTCTGGAAATGGTGCTCGGCATACAGCAGTTGGCCGCCCGCATTCGCATGCAAGACGCCATCAATCAGTTTGGCCTCGCCGCCCGCCAGCCAGAGCGCCGTGTCCACCACGTGCAGATAGTCATCCAGCAGAGTAAAACGCACATCCTGTGGCCCAACGCCATTAATCCGGTGTTTATCCATGCGCAGGGATGCAGGCTGAGCCAGCCGCTGTTTTAACTGCTGATAGCACGGCGCGAAACGACGATTAAAACCGACCATCAGAATTTTTTGTCGTTGTTCCGCCAACGCGACCAGCGCTTCCGCTTGTTCCAGTGTCTCTGCCAGCGGTTTATCCACATAAACATCGACGCCAGCCTTCAGCAGTTGGCTCACAACAGAAAAATGGCTGGCGGTGCTGCTGTGCACGAAGACGGCATCGCATTGTGCTGCCAACTCGTCCAGCGCGGAGAAACTCGTCATCCGATAGTGCTGACAAATCCGCTGCGTCTTTTGCCGATCGGGAGAAAAGGCACCGACCAGTTCCCAGCGCTCGGCCTGACTAAGAATCGGCAAATACGCTTTCTGCGCGATAGAACCCAGCCCGACAACGCCGATACGAGGGCGTTGGGTAACGATGTTCCTCTCTGAGACGCGTTCCGCAGACGTAATCTGAGGCTTCATAACCGACTTTCTCCCTGATACAGATTCATTACGCTAACAGCGCGGCAAGCTGACGTTTGAGTTCAGCGACCTCTTTTTCTAACGCCTCAACGCGTTCAGTCAGCGGATGCGTATCATCGCTTGTGCTTTCCGCTTCAGGCGTCGCCGCATCACCGGTCTCACCGCTGAAAAGGTGTCGATAGCGGCTTTCCCGCTTACCCGCTTCCCGCGCCAGACGGACGACAAACGGCCCGTCGTCGCGCTGCTGCAACTGTTCAAGCGTGGATTCAGCCTCACCGACATCTGAAAAATCATACAGTCGGGCCGCGCGCGTACGCAGTTCACCTGGCGTCTGCGGGCCTCGCAAGAGCAGCGTCGTCACCAGCGCCACTTCCGCTGGCGACAGTTTCAGGTCGCCAAACTCAGAATTGCAAAAACGATGTTCATACTTCACGACACGATTACCAAAACCGCTGAGCGTGCGCAGGAAATGCTTCTTCACGAGTAAATCCAGCGTTTGCTGCACTTCGCTTTCACTCAGTTCCATCACGGGTTCACGGTTAGTTTTCTGATTACAGGCCGTGGTGATGCCGTTTAACGACATCGGGTATTGATCCGGTGTCGTGATCTGCTTTTCCAGCATACAGCCAATCACGCGGGCTTCACGAGCATCCAATTGGTATTTCATCATTTTTCCTTAACGCGGAGACTTCCACTCTGCGTTGGTCAGCGCGGTTAATACATGGTCCTGCCATTTGCCGTCAATGAGCAGATAATCCTTCGCATAGCCCTCACGTTCAAACCCCAAACGCGCCAGTAAATTTCCGCTACGCTGGTTATGCGGCATATAGTTAGCCATGATGCGGTGCATATGCTGCTGACGCTGCATATAACGTATTGCCGGTTGCAGCGCTTCGTACATCAGCCCCTGCCCCTGCCATTTTTGGCCGAGCGAATAGCCCAGATAGCAGGCGTGAAACGATCCTCGCAGCACGTTGCTAAAATTAGCCACGCCATACACTTCGTTTTCATTCGGATCCAACAGGAGGAAGTAATAGGCGCTACCCTGCTTATGCATATCGTTAATCACGCTCAGCCGCGCCTGCCAGCCTGATGGATAGCAATGGCTGGCGTCTCTCACGGGTTCCCACGGCTTAAGGAAATCACGGTTTTCAGAATAGTATTCAGCCAGACGCCATGCATCACGTTCATGGGCCAGACGCACCACCAGCCTGTCGGTTGTCAATTGCACTCTTGCTGGCGTTGAACGGTAGCCAAACATTTTTCCCCCTACCTCTCCATGTTATCGATAAGTAAAATTCATCGCCGCTGGAAAAATCACTATTTCACATAAGCAGAAAATATCGGTATTTCCGATAATCCTTACTATAACCACATAAATTCATAGACGTAAAATCCTCGTCGCCGAGTTATTGCGCAGTTGCATCAGGAAAGCCATTTTTTCTCGCCGAAATGCTACTCGGATAACGTTAAATCGATAAAAAAATATTATCCAACAATAGGCTATACCAAAGTCGAATTAGAGTACAAAATAGTCACGTCTGTTATTTTCCTCCTTTCTTCGTTGTGGTGAAACATGCCTCTGATGTCGCAAGCTCGGAGCTTGGGTAAATATTTTTTATTACTCGATAATATGCTGGTGGTTCTGGGATTCTTTGTTGTCTTTCCCCTTATTTCCATTCGTTTTGTCGACGATCTCGGCTGGGCTGCATTATTAGTCGGTATCGCATTGGGATTGCGTCAGTTTATTCAGCAAGGGCTCGGTATTTTCGGCGGGGCCATTGCTGACCGGTTTGGCGCCAAACCGATGATTATTACCGGGATGCTGCTACGCGCCTCCGGTTTTGTTTTTATGGCAATTGCCGACGAACCCTGGCTGCTTTGGCTGTCTTGTGCGCTATCCGGCCTCGGCGGCACCCTCTTCGATCCGCCGCGCACCGCACTGGTCATCAAATTGATTCGTCCACAGGAACGCGGCCGTTTTTACTCGCTGTTAATGATGCAGGACAGCGCAGGTGCTGTTATCGGCGCCCTCATTGGTAGTTGGCTGCTCCAGTACGATTTTGAGATCGTTTGCTGGGCAGGTGCCGTCATCTTCGTTCTCGCGGCGGCGCTCAATGCCTGGCTGCTGCCAGCCTATCGCATCTCAACGGTCAAGACGCCGATACGGGAAGGCCTGACGCGCGTTATTCGCGACCGCCGTTTCCTGATGTATGTGTTAACCCTGACGGGTTACTACATGCTGGCCGTGCAGGTGCTGTTGATGCTGCCCATTATGGTCAACGAAATCGCCGGAACGCCGTCTGCGGTGAAATGGATGTACGCCATTGAAGCAACGTTGTCGCTGACGCTGTTGTACCCTATCGCTCGCTGGAGCGAGAAGCGCTTCCGTCTGGAACAACGTCTGATGGCGGGGCTTTTCATCATGTCCGTCAGCATGTTCCCAATCGGGATGACATCAGAGCTGCAAACCCTGCTGATGCTGATCAGTCTGTTTTATATTGGATCGATTATCGCCGAACCCGCGCGTGAAACCTTGAGCGCCTCGCTGGCAGATTCCAGAGCCAGAGGCAGCTATATGGGATTCAGCCGACTTGGGCTGGCGCTTGGCGGCGCGATTGGCTACAGCGGCGGCGGTTGGTTATTCGATACCGGACATGCCTTGAACCAGCCGGAACTGCCGTGGTTTATGCTCGGCACTATCGGGTTCTTGACGTTAGCCGCGCTGTATTGGCAGTTCAATCAACGCCGCATCGAACCTGCGATGCTGGGCGGCCATTAGTCTGAATTTTACCGACGAGTTTGATCTCGTCGGTAAAGCCCTTCTATACTTTCCTAATACATTCAAACAATTGTTTCGTCGCAGGCCTTCTCACACGCTCGGTATACTTTGTTTGATGATGGGTTACTCGCGTGGCCGCACCGCGGCCTTTGTCTATACCCTGTGATTAAGGAGACAACGTATGAAGCTCTACATTTACGATCACTGTCCCTACTGCGTTAAAGCACGCATGATCTTCGGCCTGAAAAATCTCCCTGTCGAATTGCAAATACTGGCGAATGATGATGCTGCAACACCAGAGCGGCTGATCGGCCAGAAAATGGTGCCTATTCTGCAAAAAGACGATGGCAGCCACATGCCTGAAAGCATGGACATTGTTCATTTTATTGATAATTACGATCGCAAGCCGCTGCTGACCGGCTCCACTAATCCCGCCATCACCGCCTGGCTGCGTAAAGTCACCGAGTATACGCCGCGCCTGATTATCCCTCGCTTCGCTCAGGCAGCCTTTGAAGAATTTGCCTCCGCTTCCGCCCGGCAATACTTTATTAATAAGAAGGAAGCCCAGCTAGGCAGTTTTGCTGACCACCTGAGTCATTCTCAGGGGTTGATTAAGAAATTGAACAATGACTTACAGGATCTCGATCCGCTGATTGTCCAACCAAACGCCTGTAATGGCGTGCTATCGACGGACGATATCGACCTCTTCCCGCTGCTCCGATCGCTGTCTATCGTGGCGGGCGTCACGCCTCCTTCGCGCGTTGCAGGCTATCGGGACAACATGGCAAAACAGACTCAGGTCACGCTGCTCAGCAGTCTGGCAATCTAGCTCTTCGATTTTACTCCGCCGCTTCGTCATGAGGCGGCGTTTCCCCGCTATTTCAGTGCTATCCTATTGTTTACCCTGTACATCAGGCGCACGCTGCCGATGTGTAATCGTGTTGATTGCTAACACAAATAGATTGCCCGTATGAACACACGCCACCTATGAGTAGATTGTGCGCGTCAATAGCATTAAGAGGTCAGAATAATGAAAAAATCAGGATGGATGGCAGCGGCCGCAGTGCTGCTGGCTTTTACACTCAGCGGCTGTAATAAACTCACGCAATACACGCTCAGTGAACAGGAAGTGAATGAGTACCTGCAAAAGCACAATGATTACCAGAAACAGCTGGGCGTGCCTGGCGTGGTGGATGCGCATATCGTGTTAACCGAGCTCTCCAGCCAGATTGGTCGGGCAGAACCGGGGAAAGTCACGCTAGCGGGCAATGCCAAGGTCGATATTTCGTCCCTGTTGGGCAATCAGGCTGCTGATATGAAGCTGACCCTGAAAGCACAGCCAGTATTTGATAAAACGCAAGGCGCGATTTACCTGAAAGACATGGAACTGGTCGATTACACCGTTCAACCGGAAAAAATGCAGACGGTAATGAAAACGCTAAGCCCTTACCTCAATCAATCGCTGAAAAGCTATTTTGATCAAAAACCGGCTTACGTGTTGAATGCAGATAAGAGCACGACGGAATCGCTGGCGAAGAAGATGGCGAAAGGCATCGAAATCAAACCTGGCCAGATCGTTATCCTGTTTACTGACTAACACCAACTCGCCGATAGCACACATCATGTCTGCTATCGGCGTACTCGTTTTCATACTGCGGGGTTTCATTCCAGCGTATTATTCTTCTGCTTCCGACTCGTCGTCGTCTTCATCGCTTTCACCCAGCTCATCTCGCATGGCTTCCAGCGCTTCACGGCAAACGATCGCCAGCGTACGATAAAATGCGGTGGTAGCGTGACTTTCTACTTTCCCGAGAAAACGATCGCTCCACGGTAAGAGATATTCATCAAACAGGGTAATCTGCGCCGCCGTTTCGTCTTCTTGTGCCTGATCTTCCAGCCATGACGCCGCAAGCAGCAAACTACCGAAATGACCAACCGCGCCGTCACTTAACGGCATGCCGCGCTGTTGTAGGAAGGTACGGATTTCCGCATCATCAGTATCACTTTCATAGGACGAGCGCAGCGGCGAAACCGAGCCGTTCTCACTATCAAACAGCGCCTGATAATCCGCCTCCATCGCGGGTAAATCCAATCCCTTTTGCAAACGGGCCAACAAGGCATCCTGCTCCAACGGCCAGTGCTGCGCCAATTTCCCCTCTTTAATCAGCGTGAACAACGGCGTCAGCAAAGGATCCTGCGGCTGGCGATAAAACAGCGTGCCCAATAGGCGGCACACAATAGAAAACTCGTTCATTGATAACCCTGTTTGTTTTTTAAGTAACAGTATTTTTAAGTGACAGTACTTTTAAGTGACAGTACTTTTAAGTGACAATGTCACAAATCAGCAAGTTCAGCGATAGCAGGCATTCCCCGCTGTTCGAGGAAATCCAACACGCGCCGAGGGCTTACATTCAATATCCGATCCTGCGGGAAGTTTACTTCCTGCAAAATACGTTCGCAGTGGGTAAAGTCTCCCAGAGAAAACGCGATATGGGAATCAGAACCTAAAGAAAGTAACCCACCGGCATCACGCACGGCTTCCGCAATCGCCCGACAGTTTGGTTCACTGCCTTTGCGCGAATGCATGAAAGAGGAGTTATTCAGCTCCAGCGCCACGTTGTATTTCGCAGCTGCTTCCGCAATGGCGCGGATATCGACAGGAAATTTCGGGTTACCGGGGTGACTAATGATATGTGCGTCGCCGCGTGCCATGGTCGCGATCATCGCCGTTGTATGCGTGTCTTTATCCTGTGGTGGAAAAACCGGCTCATGAAAGCCCGCGATAATCACATCCACCTGATCCAGCATGGGTCCGGTACAGTCGATATCGCCTTCAATGTTTTTTATATTCGCTTCGATACCGCGCAGGATACCGACGCCATCAATCAGACGCGGCCAAACGCGCATATTCATGAAGTGCCAGTAATGCGGCGCATCTGCCATATCTGGGCCATGATCGGTAATGGCGAACAGGCGGATATTCTTCTGCTGTGCTTCAGCGATGTAATCATGCAGGGTACTGTAAGCGTGCGTACTGGCAACGGTGTGCATATGCAAATCGACGGGATACATAGGTTCTCCTGGGTCAGCGTTTGCCAGTCAGCATACCATTTTCGGGGGTATTCCGCAGCCAGTGAGCGGAATTACAACGCATGATTAACACAAATGAAACATCCGGTTTTTGCGTAACGACGGGGGAATAAATGGAAGGCAAGCGCAAAAACGGTGAGCAAAGCAACAAATTGCGTTAACTTTAGCTAATCGCGCGTATTGAATGCAGAAGTTTGTTGACGCTGTTCGGCAATTTACCTACATTAGCGCCGTCCGCTGATATGCGATACGGCGAGACCACGGTGAGGTGTCCGAGAGGCTGAAGGAGCACGCCTGGAAAGTGTGTATACGTGAAAACGTATCAAGGGTTCGAATCCCTTCCTCACCGCCATATAAAAGAAAACGCCCTTAACTTGCGTTAAGGGCGTTTTCTTTTATATCGTTGGAACGGATGAGAAGCCTTGACAGGGTTCGACAAAACGACAGGACTGGCGTTTTGGACCGCCAACGGCGGCCCGCAGGGCGAGCGGCAGGACGCCGCGAGTCAATCCCCCACATACGTACACCGAGCGGCCCCTGACGCAAGTCAGGGGCGTTTTCTTTTATAGTGATGGAACAAACTGGGTTCGATAAAATGACAAGGTCCCGCCGCCAACGACGGCCTGCACATTAACTGACTGATTCTCTACAAAATAGAAGCCATCCATAAAGCATCGCGCAGAAAAAACAGATTTTCCTCGATATTACTGTCAGTCTTGTCCCCTGTACTTACTGAAGTATTACGAGAATAAACCAAGAAAAAATTATTAACATAGTAATAAATAACTCAGGGATAAGAAGAGCAAAACGAATGCTGAAAATAAGTATAAATACCATCATGGGAACCCCATAAGCAACACTCTCCTGAATTTCCACAAGACATTCTCTGATACCAGCACCTGCTCACTCAGTCTTTATGAGTTATAGCACCGTCATTCATAAGCCAGACAGCAATTCACAATTTATTAACGTGAAATCACAGGGGGTTATCTCATCTGAAACTGTTGAAATCAGCATTTTACTTAGGCTCACCTCTCTTTAACGAAATCACGCCATCTTCCTGAAACCTTCACTATTCAGTGGAGCATATTTCGTGCCTTGCTTTAGGTATTTTTATAAATAAAAAAATATTTCTTATTCACTTTTAAAATATGCGTTATATCATTGAATAATAAAGATAATACTTCAAGTAAAAATAAATATAGGTATCAACTGGATAGAGCATCGCCCCCATACTATGCTCACATTACGCCAACATCAGGGATCAACGTTTCGGCTGTGAGTAAAATCACATTCGATTAACAAAAAAACAAATCACACATAGAATGATTTATATCCTCAAGCTAAAAGACAACATCATGATTTTATTGAATCATGATGAAAACCATTCTTAAAAATACGTAAGAAGCTGTTTTTTTTAAACGCTTTATTTATTTTAAATGAGCACTAAAGATTATTAATCTGTATCCGAAAACATAATGAATGAATTATTTTATCTCATGCATCGCGATAAACAATAATGAAACTTCCATTAGAGTAAAACACAAAAAACTAACAAACCACGTAGAAAACCAACAATTCTAGTCATTAGCATGTTTTAAAATGAAAATATTTTTGAGGATATATCTATGACATACCTTTCTTCAGGGTTCAGAAACCTTTCCGTTGCAGCCAAACTGTTCGGCGGATTTGCCATATTGATAATAATTATTATTATCTCATCAACTTTCAGTATACAGCAATCAGTTAACATCCGGGAATATGCGCTAAAGGGGGCATTGATCGGTGAAATCAATGATGAATTGAACACCGCACGGCGAAACCGTCTTGCCTATCAAATTAATCACGATGAAAGTGTCATTCAGGCAAATAAAGTTGCTGTTGATAAAATGTATAGCAAGGCGGTACAAGGGGAAAGCTTCGCATGGGAAGCAGACACACGAACATTATTCAATGACTTAAGAAACACCATCTCTGCCTATACCGATGCACGGGATACTTTTGTCAAATTTGAACGCCAATTAGTGGATACGTCTAAAATGTTGACAGCACCAGAACAGAAGTCTGTACTGGACAAATTGAATCAGCTGTTAATCACTCATGAACAATCCACAAAGCAGGACCTGATACTACTGAATGTACTCAATCGCTTGTGGAGCGACGTGCTTCAGATACAGTCATCTGGCGGAAAAAGCGGACAGGATATTTTTGAGGCAGATTACCGTTCTGCTTTGAATCTGTTAACGACAGAAAATCTACAGCTAACCGAAGCAGATAAAAAAGCTGCACAACTGTTTCTTAATACGCTTAAAAACAATGTCAATAACTATTCTGCAGCACTTCAGCAGTCACAAGATGCTGCTAACGCACTAACGGGCTTTGCCGAAAAACTCACTAACACGATACAAAATTTGGTAGCGTCACAAACTCAAAAAAACCTGGATACCACCCAGCAAGTGATATCCATGACAGCACTGGTTGCGCTGTGCGCAGTTGTAATCGGCCTATTAGTCGCATGGCTAATTACACGCCAGATGACCCGCCAAATAAGGAACAGCCTGACCCTTGCCGAATATATTGCCGATGGTGATTTGACTGCCGTAATTGAACCTCAGCCCTCCGATGAACTAGGTCGCCTGACTACCGCTTTGGCGGTAATGAATCAGCGGTTACGCGAGATGATTTCTCAGATCAAAGAATCTGTCATGCATGTCGCTACGGCATCATCAGAAATTTCTGCAGGTAACACAGATCTGGCATCACGCACTGAAGAGCAATCATCCGCCGTTGTGGAAACTGCAGCCAGCATGGAAGAATTAACCTCAACCGTAAAACGTAATGCAGATAATGCCCGTGAAGCCAGTCATCTTGCTGATGTGGCCGCAAACCACGCCCGTTCAGGTGGCAAAATTGTTTGGGATGTGATCAATACTATGGGTGTGATCACTGAAAGTTCGAAGAAAATTACTGAAATAATCAGCGTGATTAATGGCATCTCATTCCAGACGAACATTCTGGCGTTGAATGCGGCGGTAGAGGCGGCACGGGCCGGTGAACAAGGCCGGGGCTTCGCGGTTGTCGCCGGTGAGGTAAGAAACCTTGCACAACGTAGTGCGCAGGCAGCTAAAGAAATAGAGAGTCTCATACAGGAATCAGTCCAACGCGTGCACACCGGATCAGAAATGGCGAATAAAGCGGGAGGCACTATGGAACAGATCATTTCCTCAGTCACCAATGTCAGTGAGATCATGAATGAAATTTCGAGTGCATCTGAAGAGCAGAGTCGAGGTATTGATCAGATAGGTAAAGCTGTGACAGAACTGGATTCTACCACTCAACAGAATGCCGCTCTCGTGCAGGAATCTTCTGCTGCGGCCTCTTCCCTGGAGCAACAGGCCGATCAGTTGTCACAACTGATCTCAGTATTCAGGCTGGGAACGGAGCCCACGACGCAAAGTCGTCCATCATCTGGCACACAATTATCTGCCAGGCTGAAACCCGCGGCGCTGCCGCCAGCGAATAAAGAAGACTGGGAGTCTTTCTGAAGATTTTCCCTCCAGCAACGAGTGAGAGACTTAAGCTGATCGCTGGTTTTAAGAACAGCCCGACACATATGTGTCGGGTTCAATCTTATGTCATGACTGATGAAAAACGTCGGCAAAGTTCGATACTGCCTGAACGCTGCCGTTTCGTTGCAGCTATCTTGCCCCTAGCGCCAAATAGTTGCCCGCAGACTCATCGACGCGGAATTGTTCAACGGTGCGTGACAATTCCTGTGCCTGCTCGCTCAGTGAGTGTGCCGCCGCCAGCGCTTCCTCAACCAGCGCAGCGTTCTGCTCAGTGCTCTGGTCCATCTGCGATATCGCGAGATTGACCTGTTCAATCCCGGAACGCTGCTCTGCGCTCGCCACACTGATTTCACCCATCATGGACGTGACGCGATGCACACTTTCAACAACCTCACTCATCGTATCGCCAGCCTGCTTCACGAAATCCGTGCCCTCACCCACCTTGGCAACAGAGTCATCAATCAGGCCTTTAATTTCCCGGGCGGCAGATGCCGAACGCTGCGCCAGCGTGCGGACTTCACTCGCGACCACGGCGAAGCCACGGCCTTGTTCACCGGCGCGTGCCGCTTCTACCGCCGCATTCAACGCCAGAATGTTTGTCTGGAAAGCGATGCTGTCGATAACCCCGATGATATCCACAATTTTACGCGACGACAGGCTGATGGAGTCCATCGTCACGACAACCCGGCTGACAACGTCACCACCGCGCACTGCCACGTCCGACGCTGATACCGCGAGTTCATTCGCATAGCGTGCATTGTCCGCATTCTGTTTCACCGTCGCGGTCAGTTGTTCCATTGCCGCAGCCGTCTGTTCTAATGCGCTAGCCTGCGACTCAGTACGCGCAGACAAATCGCCGTTACCTGATGCGATTTGTGTTGAAGCAGTAGCAATGGAGTTGGTACTGCTGCGAACCTGATTAACCAGATGCGACAGGTTGTCGCGCATCGCGCGGATAGCGTAAAGAATGCTGGTTTGATCGCCCGGCTTTGTTTCAACATCGACGCGTAAATTACCTTCCGCAATTTCGCGTACGACATCCACGGCATACTGCGGCTCACCGCCAAGCTGACGCATCAGCGTACGGAACATGTTCCACGCAAACGCGGAAATGATTAACAGCAGAACCAACCCTAAGGACAACAGGATCAGCGCATTGCGCCAGAATGTTTGCTGGATATCGTCAATGTAATCACCGTACCCAATCGTCCAGTCCCAAGGCTCAAATTTAATGACGGCATACAGTTTCTCAACCTTATTCTGCTGCCCCGGGCGCGTCCCTTCAGCAATCACGGTGCCGATCGTATTGCCCTGAAGCGAAGCACGATAGCGTTCCCCTGCCTCTTTGCCGCCATTGGCGTCGATGATGCCGATACGTTTAGGATTAGGATGAACGTAGTTCACATCATTCGTGTAACCGCGCACGAAGAAATAGCGATCGCCCTGATGGAAACTGCCGATCGCGCGTTTAGCCTCTTTTTCCGCTTCCTCGTGCGACAGCTGACCGCTTTTTTCAAGGTCATATGCCTTTTGTGCCGCCGAGTGAGCCAGTTGAACTAACGTAGAAAGCTGGCCGATGCGTTCGCTCATCATCGTTTTATAGAGCGTATTCAGCGCCACCGCAGATAAAATTAACATCCCTAACAAGGTCGTACCGCATAGCAGTGCAATTCTGGTTCGTAATTTCACTATATATTTCTCTCTAACCGCTTTTCAGAAAATTCCGAATAAAAAATTACACTACATTGGCGTTCTGAACCATACCATCCAGGTAGTAATGATAGATTTTTTAACAAAAAATAATGAAAAATCACCCTATTCACTCAATATAAAGACGATATCGAACAATAAAGACTAAAAATCATGATAAAAATGATCGAAATCGAAATTAATAGGTAAATAACGTTACAGAAATGACAACACCCCAGATCGTTATCTGAAACCTGACAGGTTTATTGGTCGTGTCTGTCTATGACGTGCGTTGATGACGTTCGTAGGTCGTGTCTGTCGATGGCTTTACATCGACGAACAGAGAGAAGAAGAATCAGGGCATTTGGCCCCTAAAAACAAAAGCCTCCGCAAAAGCGGAGGCGTTCCCTCTAATGACAAGGCGCGCTAAGCGGTAACAGCCCTGTCTTCCATGGCTTTTCGCCAGCCTCCCAACCAGTAAGACCGAGCATTAATTGATTGATAAGGACAAAATTCCTTTGGTCTACCGACAATACCTGCTTGATAACCACGTGAATGAGCCCGTTCCAGGCGATCGCGTTTCTGTCTCTTCATGCCTTATTTCCCTCATTATTTATCTGGTGGAAAGAAAACAATGATTACTTTATAAGCAACCACAGACTATCAATACCGATTCTGTCGCCAAAGGTCAAGGCGCAAAATTCACGCCAGTGTCATATTTGTGATCCAAAATAGGAATTTTCCCCACTCAATAACGAAAAATCGTAACCAATTGAAAATAATAAAAAACCTCTAAAAACGTAATGCAATCACAGCATTACATCTTTAGAGGCCTGATTTTTTAGAAACGTCATTGTTTCAAATTATGATCGGACGATACCGAGCACCTGTAACGATTCTTGCCAAGTAACAGCTAGTTCAGCGCCGCTACCTGCTGGGCAACCGACTGAGAAACCTGCTGCCAGCCTTGCGCCAACGTTCTGACCAACGCGTCATAGCCGTCTTCCGTTTGTGGCAGCACTACGCTAAAGGGGCGCTTAACCACTTTTCCCTGATAGGTCAGCATCCACTCTCCACGTACGATAACGTTGCCATCATAGCGGCCATGAAACCCCGTAACAGCGACGTTCAGCACCGCCTGATCGCTTCCCTGCGGCTGTGTGGTCACGACCCAACCGGGCAGTTTATGCCCCAGGTTCGTCACCAGCGCCTGCTGCAATTGCTGATCCAGAGGGCTGGCCCACAGGTTGTTGCTGGCAATGACATACTGCACGTCGTTAGTCTGGTAGACCAAGCCTGCATTGACGAGGTAGTCCGCCACGCTGACATGTTCAACCCAAAGCGGGTGACCCTGAGTCACCGCAACCTGCACTGTATTGGTATCCGCGATGATCGGCAGTTGATAATACGTTTTCTGCGTATTGCTACTGCTGCACGCGCTCAACACCAACACCAAAGCCAGTGTCCATGCTTTCATCATTGTTTTGCCCTCTTCGGTTGAGGATCCTGGCTACCCGAGGCTTCAAACACCAAGGCGTTGCTTTTCTCGTTCAGGGTACGCAGCACAGGCTGTAGCTCTCGCAACACCTGATCCAACCGCTGCATATCCGCCACCATCTTGTTATACGCCGGTGAACCGGGCTGGAAGCCTTTCATACTGCGATTCAGTTCAAGCAGCGTTTTTTGCATGTCTTCCGGCAGATCCTGCATCGCTTTGCTGGACGTCAGCTTGTTTAGCGTCGCCAGCGTTTTTTGCATTTCACGCAGCGTGGCCTGACTTTCCGTCAGCGTCTTCGTCGCTTCATTGACCATCGGATTCAGCGGCAGGTTGTTCACCTTATCTAACACCGCCATCAGCTTCTGCTGGATCTGTGACAGACCGCCGTCAATGGTAGGCAGAATTGGATAGCCATCCAGAACCAATAGATTTTTATCCACTTTCTCTTTTGGATAAAAATCGAAATCGATATAGAGCGCGCCCGTCAGGAGGTTAGCCGACTTCATCGAGGCGCGTAGTCCCAGCGATTGGGCTTGTTTTAGGTGCTGTTCAAAATCAAACGAGCCGCCAATCTTCTTCTCGAAGCGATCGGGTTCAATACGAATCAGCACCGGAATGCGATAATCATCATCCAGATCCTGCTTCATATTTTTTGGGAAAAATGGCGCTTCGGCAACCGTACCCAGTCGAATACCACGAAATTCAACCGGAGCCCCCGCCTGTAAGCCCCGGATCGATTCGCTGAAGAACAGCAGATATTCTTTATATTCGGTATACAGCGAGTCCTGAATGCTACGCTGACTATCAAAGAGCCGATATTGCGCCATGGTCTTGGCCGCATCACCCAGTTCCCATCCGGCTGGGACATCAAAGCTGACGCCACCGCTAAACAGCGTGGTCAGCGAGCCCATTTCGACACGCATACCCTGTGCCGACATATCAAATGCAACGCCGCTGTCTTTCCAAAAACGAACATTGCTGGTGACCAACCCGTCATACGGTGCTGAAATAAACAGCTGATAGCGCATCTTACGCGCTTTCGGATCGAACTCGCTGGTTTCCACCGATCCCACACGGTAGCCGCGGAACAGGACCGGATCGCCCGCATTCAATTGCCCGGATTGTTCACTGTCCAGTATCACCCTGATGCCTTTCGCATCCGGCGAGGCCAGCGGCGGCGCATCCAGTAAGGTAAACTCGCGTTTCTCATCCTTATTGGCTCCGGGCTGGAGCTCAATGTACGCGCCGGATAGCAGCGTCCCCAATCCGGAAACCCCTTCCCGACCAATTTGTGGTTTCACCACCCAGAAAGCGGAGTCCTGCTTTAGCAGTTTCTCCATGCCGTCATGCAGACGCGCTTTAATTTCCACTTGATGAAGGTCGTCGCTCAGTACCACGCTCTCTACCACCCCAACGTCTACGCTACGGCTCTTGATCGCAGTTTTTCCCGCTTCAATGCCCTCGGCGTTGCTGGTCATCAGCGTGATTTGTGGCCCTTGATGACTGAAATGGTAAAACAGTATCCAGGCGCCGATTAGCACCGTGACAATCGGCACAATCCAGACCGGCGACCAGCGTTTAATCGTTTCTACATCCGCAACGGCATGATTATCTTTCGCCAACGGCAGGCTCCTTATGAAGAACATCATTGCGACGATCCCACAACAAACGGGGATCAAACATCATCGCGGCAAACATGGTCAAAATCACCACGGCCGCGAACAGCACCGCCCCAACGGCGGGATAAATACTCATCAGGCGCCCAATGCGCACCATCGCAGACAGGACAGCAATCACAAACACATCAATCATCGACCAGCGTCCGACAAACTCAACCATCTCATAGATGACATGCATCCGCTCGCTGTCTTCCGCTTTTTTGGTTTTGCCGTTGGCCTGCCAACAAAGCCAGCCTAAGGCCAACATTTTTAGCGATGGCACCATGACGCTGGCGACAAAAATCACCATCGCGACAGGGTAAGATCCCATTCCCCACAGCAGGATGACACCCGACATAATCGTCGATCCCATGCGATCGCCGAAGGCTTCAGTCACCATGATCGGCAGCAGATTCGAGGGGATATACAGCATCACAGAAGTGATCAGCAGGGCCAGCGTCCATTGCAGGCTATGCTTCTTGCGAGCATGTCCACGTGAGTGGCAGCGCGGGCAGATTAACTGACTGGCTGGCAGAATAGCGGTGCAACATGAGCACGAGCGTAGCCCTTGCGATAGCCCGCTTTCCCCCAAGACCGGGGGCGCAGGCAAGGCCGGAGGTGGCACGATGTCATTCCATAACCAGCGGCGGTCGAGACTTTGGAAAGCCAGCAGTTGCAACAGACAAAACAGGACAAAAGGCATAAAACTGGTACCGATGCCGATATCGCCATAGGCCATCAGTTTGACAAAACTGACCAGCACGCCAGCCAGAAAAATCTCCGCCATTCCCCAGCTTTTGAGATGGAACAGCATCTTACCCATGCTTTTTTTCAACGCCAGCGGCAGCGAGGCGTGCAGACAAAGCAGAATGAGGGTCAGCATACTTAAGGCCGGAACCAACTGAACAAAAAGCATAAACAGCGTCGCGACGCTGGCATAGTTTTCCGCCACCATCACTTTGGGAATTTGTATCAGGGTAATTTCGCTGGTGATTCCCGCCACGCGCATAGAAACGAAGGGGAAGAGGTTTGCCAGCAATAGCATGAATAGCGCGCTCACCGCGTAGCCAACCGGCCGCTTGCGTGGTTCCGTCTGTCGGCTGGTTAGTGCAGTTTTACAACGTGGGCAGGTCGCCTTCTGGCCGTGCAAGAGTTCAGGCAGTTCCACCAGCAGGTCGCACTGCGGGCAAAGCATATAGTCATCATGGTGATGATGTTCGTGTTCATAGCGGTGCCCATGTGCAGGCTCATGTTGATGACTTTGTTTTGGTTGAAGACCAGGGTCATGCCTATCGTGATGGGAACACACGCATTATCTCCTTCAAAACTCGTCAGCGTATGACTGAAAACCCCATCAATGCGGACATTACGTCCGCCTTGATGGGGTCATGCAATCACGTGGATTAGCCGTTTTTCTGCGCTTCCAACTCTTCCCAACGTTCGAAGCAGGTTTCCAGCGCGCTTTCCGCTTCCGCCAGAGCGTTTAAGACCTGCTGCGTCTCTTCACGTGGGCGGCTAAAAAAACCCGCATCATTCATCTGCGTCTGCAACGATGCAATGTCCTGCTCCAGTTGCTCAAGACGTTGCGGCAACTGATCTAATTCGCGCTGCTGGTTATAACTTAATTTTCCTGTGCTGCGTTTAGCGGACGGTGCGGTACTCGCTGCCGTCGTGGTTGTAGCCGCCGCCGGCGCAGTCGTCGTTCTCAGGGGCGTTGCCGTAGCACGCTGCTGCTGTGCATCGTAATATCCACCGACGAAGCGAGAAATCTTGCCTTCACCTTCAAAAATCCAGCATTCGGTCACCGAATTATCGACAAACTGACGATCGTGGCTGACCAGCAGAACGGTTCCCTGATAGCTTTCGATCAACTCTTCCAGCAGTTCCAGCGTTTCCACATCCAGATCGTTGGTCGGTTCATCAAGAATCAGCAGGTTGCTGGGTTTGAGGAACAAACGCGCCAGCAGCAGGCGGTTACGTTCCCCGCCTGACAGCGCTTTTACCGGCGTCATGGCGCGTTTGGGGTGAAACAGGAAGTCCTGCAAATAGCCCAGTACATGACGTGAGCGACCGTTGACCATGACTTCCTGTTTACCTTCCGCCAGATTGTCCATCACCGTACGTTCTGGATCGAGTTCGGCACGATGCTGATCGAAATAGGCGACTTCCAGCTTCGTCCCGCAATGTACGCGGCCGCTGATCGGTTCCAGGTCACCCAGCATCAATTTTAGCAGCGTGGTTTTACCGCAGCCATTCGGCCCCACCAACGCAATTTTGTCGCCGCGCTGTACCTGAGCGGAGAAATTGCGCGCCAGGACTTTCCTTTCACCCTGAGGGCCCTGATCAACCAGATAGTTCACGTCTTCCAGCTCAAATACAATCTTGCCGGAGCGGGCGGCCTCTTCAACCTGCATTTTCGCCGAGCCCATCACTTCACGGCGCTGAGCACGTTCTTGACGCATAGCCTTCAGCGCACGTACACGGCCTTCGTTGCGGGTACGACGGGCTTTGATGCCCTGACGGATCCACACTTCTTCCTGCGCCAGCTTGCGATCGAACTCCGCATTTTGCAGATCTTCCACCCGCAGCGCTTCTTCTTTCCCTTCCAGATATTTATCGTAGTTGCCCGGCCAGGAAACCAGTTTGCCTCGGTCAAGATCGACAATGCGGGTTGCCATGTTGCGAATAAACGAACGGTCATGGGAGATAAAGATAATGCTGCCCTGGAACGTTTTCAGGAAAGTTTCCAGCCAGTCAATCGTCTCGATATCCAGATGGTTGGTCGGTTCATCCAGCAGCAGCACACGCGGTGAACTCACCAGCGCTCTACCCAGCGCCGCTTTACGCAGCCAGCCGCCAGAAAGCGACGCCAATGGCGCATCGGCTGACAAACCAAGCTGTTCCAGCACTTCGTGAATGCGACTTTCCAGTTGCCACAGGCCCTGATGCTCCAGAACATCCTGCAACTTAGCCAGCTGATTCAGGTTCTTTTCGCTCGGGTCGCTCTCTACCAGGCGCAGCATGGCATGGTAATCTTTCAGGTAACCCGCCTGCGCGGCCACCCCTTCGGCGACAAAATCAAAGACGCTACCCGCAACATCACGCGGAGGATCCTGTTGTAAACGCGCAACAATCAGATCCTGCTCATAGGTAATACGACCATCATCCAGCGGGATTTCTTTGGCCAGAATTTTTAGCAGGGTTGATTTGCCCGCGCCATTACGTCCAACCAGACAAACGCGTTCATTCTCTTCGATATGGAGTTCGGTGTTATCCAACAGCGGCGCATCGCTGAACGACAGCCACGCACCTGAAACACTGATTAAAGACATCGGTTACTTTTCCTCACCGGCATGCGTCAGCAGCCAGCAGTTATGAATCTGACGATTACGGGCAAAATCCTGCGATTGGGTCTGCGCGGTAATTTCTTTGGCATTCAGCCCCAGCGCGGTCAGGCCAACGCTATCCATCTGGAAGCCGCGTTTATTGTTCGAGAACATGATGGTGCCGCCACGACGCAGCAGACGTTTGAGATCTTTCATCAACGCCAGATGATCGCGCTGCACATCAAACGATTCTTCCATGCGTTTTGAGTTAGAGAAAGTCGGCGGGTCAATGAAGATCACATCGAACTGTTCATTGGCGTTATGTAACCATGACAAGCAATCCGCCTGAATCAGGCGATGCTGACGCCCGGTCAGGCCATTCACCCGCAGGTTTTTCTCCGCCCATTCCAGATAGGTGCGTGACATATCGACGGTCGTCGTTGAACGTGCGCCGCCCAGTCCCGCGTGCACACTCGCCGTGCCGGTGTAGGCAAACAGGTTAAGGAAATCTTTGCCACGGCTCATCTCACCCAGCATTTTGCGAGCGATACGGTGGTCGAGGAACAAACCAGTATCGAGGTAGTCGGTCAGGTTGACCCACAGCTTGGCGCCAAACTCTTCCATCAGCAGGAAGTCGCCTTTCTGCGCCAGCTTTTCATACTGGTTTTTGCCTTTCTGACGTTCACGCGTTTTCAGCACCAGACGGTTCGACGGCAATTCCAACACGCTCAGCGTCGCGTTAATGACATCAAACAGGCGCTGACGGGCTTTTTGAACATCAACAGTTTTCGGTGGCGCATACTCTTGTACGACAACCCAACTGCCGTAGCGATCGACCGCCACATTATATTCAGGCAAATCGGCATCATAGAGGCGATAGCATTCAATCCCCTGCTGCTTCGCCCATTTATCCAGCTTGCGCAGGTTCTTACGCAGGCGGTTGGCAAAGTCTTCTGCGATTTGCCCTGCGGATTCGCTCTGTGTTTCTGCCAGTTGATAATTCTTCTGTACACAGTCCAATGGGCCGTTTTTCGCCTTGAATTGGCGTTCAGCACGCAGTTGCAGACAGCTCAACAGCTCCGGCGACGCGCTGAACAGCGAGAGTTGCCAGCCGCCAAAATCACTTTTCATCTTACGGCCCAGCATATTATGCAGGGCAATCAGCGCGGGTTCACTTTCCAGACGCTCACCGTAAGGCGGGTTGCTGATGACCGTACCCTTAGGACCTTCCGGCAGCGGGTTCTGTAGCTGTGCCGCATCTTTGACGCCAAAAGAAATCAGTTCGGCCACGCCTGCACGACGTGCATTGGCTTTGGCGATGTCAATTACCCGACGGTCATTATCCGATCCGAAGAAGCGTGACGTAGTTGTCTGCAACCCCTGACGGGCGCGCTGCTGCGCTTCCGACGTCACTTCACGCCACAGTTCGGCATCGTGCTTTAACCAGGCGTTAAATCCCCAGTGTGTGCGATGCAAACCGGGCGCGCGATCGGAGGCGATCATCGCCGCTTCGATCAGCAACGTACCGGAACCACACATCGGATCAACAAGAGGCGTACCGTTTTGCCAACCGGAACGTAATACAATCGCCGCGGCCAGGTTTTCTTTTAGCGGCGCCAGCCCCGCCAGATCGCGGTAACCGCGCTGGTGCAAGCCCTCACCGCTTAAATCCAGCGACACGCTGGCCGTGTCGCGCTGCAAAAAGACGTTAACGCGAATATCCGGCTGCTGTTTCGCCACGTCCGGCCGCTGCCCGGTTTTACGCGTGAAGCTATCCACAATCGCATCTTTGACTTTTAACGCGCCATACTGGCTGTTGCGGATATCTTCATTGGTACCGGTAAAATGCACGGCAAAGGTTTTATCGATGCTGAAGACCGTTGACCAGTCAATGGCCTGCACGCCCAGATACAAATCCAGATCGCTATGTACCTTGAATTCATTCAGCGGCAGCAGAATACGCGACGCCAGACGGCTCCACAGCAGGCTCCGGTACAGCAGGCGGTTGTCACCCTCAAAATGGACACCACCCTGCACCACCGTACAGGACTGTGCGCCCAATGATTCGAGTTCGCTTTTCAATAACTCTTCCAGTCCCCGCGCCGTGCTGGCAAACAAAGCATTCATGTCGTCACTATCACCAAAATATGTAAAAAAAAAGAAATTGAGGCGCATTATAGCTAATCCCAGACGCTTGTCATAAAGTTGCCGTTTTACTTTGGCAAGGAACTGATTAGTGATTGGCGTAACGCGGCTTTATATTCATCCGGTAAAATCGATGCGGGGGCTACAGTTGTCCCACGCGATGGCGTCTGTCAGCGGTTTGGCGAACGATCGTGCCTTCATGATTACCGAATCGGATGGCACATTTATTACCGCTCGCCAGTATCCACAAATGGTGCTGTTTACACCGGCATTACTGCCGGACGGGCTGTTTATTGCTGCACCGGATGGTCAAACGGCCACGATACGCTTCGCCGATTTCACCGCCGCACCGCAGCCGACGGAAGTCTGGGGCACGCACTTTACGGCGATCGTCGCTCCCGATGCCATCAACACATGGTTAAGCCATTATTTTCAGCGCGCCGTCCAACTGCGCTGGGTGGGCAATGAACCGTCGCGGCGGGTTAAGCATTATCCAGACGTTCCTCTGGCATTTGCTGACGGCTATCCGTTTTTGTTAATCAATGACGCATCATTTCAAGCCCTGCGCCAACGCTGTTCCGCCGGTATTAAGATCGAACAATTTCGCCCCAATCTGGTGGTAACGGGTGCGGACGCCTTTGCTGAAGACAGCTGGAAGACCATTCGTATTGGCGAGGTTATTTTTGACGTCGTCAAACCTTGTAGCCGCTGCATTTTCACCACCGTCAGCATTGAACGCGGTCGTAAGCACCCATCAGGAGAACCGCTGGCAACGCTGCAATCGTTCCGCACTGCCGAAAACGGCGACGTTGATTTTGGGCAAAATCTGGTCGCCCGAAATACGGGTATCATTCGCGTAGGCGATACGCTGGAAGTTTTAGCGACCAAGCCGCCACGTCCTTACGGTTCTGGTCAGGTAGTCGAAAGCCTTGCGGTTCCCGAAAAAAGCGAACAGGCCGTCACCATTCACTATCAGGGAAAAGCGTTACAAGGGAACAATCAGCAGATTTTACTGGAGCAGTTAGAGCAACAGGGCATTCGGGTCCCCTACTCTTGCCGTGCAGGACTGTGCGGGTGCTGTAAATTGACGTTAGTCAGCGGAGAGGTTTCTGCTCTGAAGCAAAGCGCCATCAGGGGAAACGGCGAGATTCTTAGCTGTAGCTGTATTCCACAGAGTGACCTTCATTTGCAATAAAAAGCATCTGCAATAGACAAAAGCCAGCGTATATTCAGCTGAAGTATGACGGGTATCGCCGAAGGTCTAAACGACCTTGGCATACTCAAATGCCGACGTGCCTTCACCTAATGCGGTTTCCCACTCAGCGCTATGTTGAATAGCGGCAGGCATTAACCTGTCGTGCATGATTTTTATAGCATCACCCAATCCCATCGTTTTCCCATTTAATGACAGCTGTTCTTGCGCCAACAGGCAGAGGCAGGCTTTATCCCCCGCTTCCGCTACCAGGAAACAGGCCGTTTCATGGGTCTCAGTGAGCTGAACCTGCACAATGTCCCCCGCCTGCGGCGAATGGGTCACGGCATCCGGCTGTTGGATGAAATGCCAGCTTTTAGGCATTAACGGTTTGAGGAATCGGGTCGCCACTAGCGCGTTCAAGACTAATTCGCCTTGAAGGTCGCGGTGCAGCGCTGCTTTCTGACATTTGTCGTTATAAGTAAAAAATAACGCAGCGTCGTCAACGCAGAATGCGCATTCATTGAAAGCATCCGGCGTTAACATTTTAGAGGGGAAACGAGAACGGAATAACATGCCGTTAGCCAGATCCAACATCAGGCGATCGTGTTCAGTATCAAAATACCAGCGCCAGTTATCGTCAGGTTTTAACTTCATATTATTTACCCTTCGTCTTCACAGTAGAAATATCAGAAATGGCTGATGGTGTTTTCTTACACTCCATTAATCGTTCGCCAACATAAACGTCGCGGTAAGAAGATCAGACATCGGTTGATAGATTATTTACGCAAACGGATAAAATATAGACTAGCTGGGGGGATAAATAAACCCCCAGCTAAAAATGAAAGGACTTTCGGATTAAATATGTGTAACGATATCTTTAATCAGACGAGGGCCGTGGAAAATAAAGCCCGAATATATCTGCACCAGCGATGCGCCAGCCGCCATTTTTTCGCGTGCGGCGACCAAAGAATCAATTCCGCCAACGCCAATAATCGGTAAACGCCCTGCTAATTCCTGTGACAAACGGCGGATAATTTCCGTGCTGCTTGTCTGCAACGGACGTCCACTTAATCCCCCCGTCTGCCCGCAATGGTTTAATCCCTGAATCAGTTTTCTGTCGAGCGTGGTATTCGTGGCAATCACACCGTCGATGTTATGACGCACCAGACTATCGGCAATTTGGATCAATTCTTCTTCCGAAAGATCCGGCGCGATCTTTACCGCCACGGGGACATATTTTTGATGTTTCTCTTTTAATTCTGCCTGCTTGTTCTTTATCGCCAGCAAAAGATCGTCCAGCGCTTCACCATATTGCAAGCTGCGTAATCCCGGCGTATTGGGGGACGAAATATTGATCGCGATATAGCCAGCGTGAGCATAAACCTTATCCATGCAGATCAAATAATCGTCTTTACCTTGCTCAACTGGCGTATCTTTATTCTTGCCGATGTTGATCCCTAATACACCGCCAAAGTGTGTTTTCTTTACATTCTCAACCAGATAATCCACGCCTTTATTATTGAAACCCATCCGGTTGATCAATCCCTCCGCTTCCACTACGCGGAATAATCTCGGCTTATCATTACCAGATTGTGGACGCGGCGTTACCGTCCCTACTTCAATAAAACCAAATCCCATTGCGCCTAATGCATCAATACATTCGCCATCTTTATCTAATCCCGCCGCCAGACCGAGTGGGTTTTTAAAAGATAACCCCATGCAGGTAACCGGTTTAGTTGGAACAGACTGACGGACGAGAAATTCAAAAGGCGTGTTGGTAATACGACGTAATTGTTGGAAGGTCAGCTCATGCGCACGCTCTGGATCGAGCTGAAACAGGGCTTTTTTGATAACGGGATAGAACATATTGTCTCCTGAGATCCCTATCGCAAAGGTATCTTGCCTACGCTGAAAGTAAGCAATCGTGGATTACGGTTTAACTCACGGGCGGTGATGGTAATTCCATCTTTGCGGAAAGTAAAACGTTTGCGGGACGTGGAAATCGTGATGTGGAAATAATCGCCACACGCGGCAGGATACCGCGTGTGGCTGTGTCAATCGCGTGACAGGATTAGTCTTGCAGTGCCTTGCTGATCTTCTCGAACAGATCGCCAGACAGATTTTCCAACGTCTTCAGTTGCTCCAGCGCCTGACGCATTTGCGCCTGACGCTTAGCATCATAGCGTTTCAGGCGGATCAACGGTTCAATCATCCGTGCCGCGACCTGCGGATTGCGGGTGTTCAGATCGCTCAGAATTTCCGTCAGGAAACGATAGCCACTGCCGTCTTCAGCATGGAAAGCCGATGGATTGGCGGCCGCAAACGCTCCCACCAGCGAACGCAGCCGGTTAGGGTTGTTCAGGCTGAATGAACGGTGTTGCAGCAGTTCACGCACGCGGGTAAGTACATCGGCTGCCGGGCTGGTGGCTTGCAGCACAAACCATTTATCCATAACCAAACCATCCTGATGCCAACGGTTATCAAACTGCGTCAGCAACTCATCACGCACGGGTAACTGCGCTTCAACCGCCGCCGACAGCGCCGCCAGCGAATCGGTCATGTTATCCGCCTGACGGAACTGCACCTGCACCAGTTTATCCGCCTGCGCTTCATCGCTGAATGCCAGATAATGCAGGCAGACGTTGCGCAGCGCGCGTTTACCCATATCCGCATGTTCGATGCGATACTGTGGCGCCTGATTCGCGTGGTATACCGCCAGCCACTCATCCGCCATCTCTTTCGCCATCGTATGCGTCATGCTGTCGCGTACGGCAGCGATCGCCGTTGGATCGATAATATCAAACAGTTCCGCAATCTCGTTTTCGCTCGGCAACGTCAGAATCTGAGAAGCCAGCATCGGATCCAGTTTGTCATCCAGCAACACACCGCGGAAAGCATCGACAACATGCATCGGCACGGAAAGCGGCTGCTTCTGCTGGTAACGGGAAACGTTCAGACGAATATAGTTGGCCAACAGGCTCTGTGCCGCATCCCAACGTGAGAACGCATTGCTCGCATGACGCATCAGGAACGTCAGTTGTTCATCGCTCCAGGCATAGTTCAGTTTTACCGGCGCAGAAAATTCACGTAATAAAGAAGGAATCGGGCGGCAAGGTACCTGATCGAAAATGAACGTCTGTTCGGATTCGGTCACATTGAGTACCGATGCCAACAGCTGGCCGTCTTTCTGTAGCGGAATGACCTGCCCTTGCGGGTCGTACAGTTCGATATCCAACGGAATGTGCAGCGGTAACTTCGGCTGTTTGTCGGCACCGACTGGGGTCATCTGGCTCACGCTCAGCAGATATTGTTGCGTCTGCGGATCGTAATCATCACGTACGGTCAGCACCGGCGTACCCGACTGGCTGTACCAGCGGCGGAACTGCGTGAGATCGACACCGGAAGCATCCTCCATCGCCTGCACAAAATCATCACAGGTCGCCGCGCTGCCGTCGTGACGCTCAAAATACAGACGAATACCAGCCTGGAAGCCTTCTTCACCTAATAAGGTGTGCATCATGCGGATCACTTCCGATCCCTTTTCATAGACCGTCAGCGTGTAGAAGTTATTCATCTCGATCACCTGATCGGGACGAATCGGATGGGACATCGGGCTGGCATCTTCGGCAAACTGCGCACCGCGCATCACACGTACGTTATCGATACGGTTCACCGGGCGCGACCCCAGATCGGAGCTGAACTCCTGATCGCGGAACACCGTCAGCCCTTCTTTCAGGCTAAGCTGGAACCAGTCGCGGCAAGTCACGCGGTTACCCGTCCAGTTGTGGAAATATTCATGGCCGATCACCGCTTCAATGTTCAGATAATCTTTATCCGTCGCGGTTTCAGCTTTGGCCAGCACGTATTTAGAATTGAATACGTTCAGCCCTTTGTTCTCCATCGCCCCCATGTTGAAGAAATCAACGGCGACGATCATATAAATGTCGAGATCGTATTCCAGACCGAAACGCTCTTCGTCCCACTTCATCGCATTTTGCAGCGAGGTCATCGCCCAGCCCGCGCGATCGAGGTTGCCACGATCAACATACAACTCCAGCGCAACATCACGGCCAGAACGTGTCGTGAAGCGATCCTGAAGGACATCAAAATCGCCGGCAACCAGCGCGAACAAATAAGCCGGTTTCGGGAACGGATCCTGCCACTCAATCCAATGGCGACCGCCTTCCAGCTCACCTTGCGCGATACGATTGCCGTTAGAGAGTAAATAAGGATAGCGTGCTTTATCGGCCGTAATGCGCGTGGTGAATTTTGCCAGCACGTCCGGTCGGTCGAGATAGTAGGTAATGTGGCGGAAACCTTCGGCCTCACACTGCGTACACAGTGCTTCACCAGAGAGGTATAACCCTTCCAACGCGCTATTGGCGGCAGGATTGATGTCCGTTTCGATGCTGAGCGTAAAACGCGCGGGCAATTGCGTCAGAATCAGGCCATCGTCCTGCTGCTGATAATGTGTCCACGGCTGTCCATCCACGCTCAGGCTAACCAGCGTTAACCCTTCACCATCCAGCTTCAACGGCGCGCCAGCATTCCCCTGCAACACCACCTGACTAACGGCTTTTACGCGAGTTTTCTCGGCATGGAGATCGAAATCCAATGCAATATCAGTAATGATGTAATCCGGCGCACGGTAGTCATGGCGATATTTTATTTGCGGCTGTTGATTCATATAAAGTTTCCACCTCGTCATAAGCATCAAAGATCAAGTCTAAGCCTGTTATCTTAATGTTACCACGACAAAATAATGAGGATAATCATCGTACCGTGGTTCGCTCCCGCACGTCTCGCTATGTTGTCGTAATGTAATAAACAGATAATCAAGGTATACTGACCGGACATTGCTGATTGTCCCGATGGTGGATATGCATCTTACGAGGATGCTGTAACGCATTATGACTTTGCACACTTCCCCGATTCTACACGCATTGCTGGATACCGATGCCTACAAGCTGCATATGCAACAGGCGGTGTATCATCACTATTATGATGTTGACGTTGCGGCTGAATTTCGCTGCCGCGGTGATGAGTTATTAGGCATTTATGCCGACGACATAGCCCATCAGGTCGATCTGATGCGCTTCTTGTCATTAAGTGACGACGAGTTTGTCTATCTTTCTTCTCTGCCATTCTTTAAGCCGGATTATTTGCACTGGCTGCGAAGCTTTCGTTTCAATCCGCAGCAGGTTTCGATCAAAAATAATGCTGGCAAGCTGGATATCCGTATCACCGGACCGTGGCGTGAAGTAATTTTGTGGGAAGTTCCCCTATTGGCGGTGATCAGTGAAGTCGTTCATCGGCATCGTTCGCCCAACGTTACGGCTGAACAAGCGCTCGTTCAATTGTCAGCCTCACTGGAAAGCTTCCGCCGGCACAGCGCGGATGTGGATCTTAGCCAGTTCAAGCTAATGGACTTCGGCACACGCCGGCGTTTCTCTCGCGATGTCCAGCAGACAATTGTGACTGCACTGCAAGCTGATTTCCCTTACCTCATCGGCACCAGCAATTACGATCTGGCGCGCCGTTTGGATATCACGCCAGTCGGCACACAGGCGCACGAGTGGTTTCAGGCTCACCAGCAAATTAGTCCAACGTTGGCCAACAGCCAGCGCGCCGCGCTGCAAATGTGGTTGCATGAATATCCCTCGCATTTAGGCATCGCATTGACCGATTGCATCACTATGGATGCCTTCCTGCGCGATTTCGACTTACCGTTCGCCGAAGCCTATCAGGGGCTACGTCACGACTCCGGCGACCCGGTCGATTGGGGAGAGAAAGCCATCGCACATTATCAGCGCCTGAGTATCGATCCGATGAGCAAAACGCTGGTCTTCTCCGACAATCTGAATCTGGATAAAGCGCTAGCGCTGTATCGCCATTTCGGGCAGCGCGTGAATCTGGTGTTTGGCATCGGCACACGCCTGACGTGTGATATCCCCGGCGTGAAACCGCTGAATATCGTCATCAAACTGGTGGAATGCAACGGCAAGCCAGTGGCAAAGCTCTCCGATAGTCCGGGTAAAACCATCTGCCAGGATCAGAACTTCGTGTGTGAGTTACGCAAAGCGTTTGACTTACCCCGCGTGAAAAAGGCCAGTTAAGCTTTCCCGTATACCCTAAATAATTCGAGTTTCAGGAAGGCGGCAAGAGAGGGAATCCCGATGAGCTTACTTAAGTAAGTGATTCGGGTGAGTGAACGTAGCCAACGCACATGCAACTTGAAGTATGACGGGTATTTGACCAACTTTGCAGCAGATTCACTGTAATACGCGAAAACTTCGCGCCATTCCGGTGATTTCTGCTTGTGTCCTGTTGCATCGCAAGTAACATAGCAAATGGCTCGGATTGGGCCATTTGGCGTTTTAAACACGATATATTTCTTAAACACGATTAATTAAAGAGAGAATTTTATGAGCGTAGTGCCTGTAGTCGATGTACTGCAAGGCCGTGTCGCCGTTGACAGCGAAGTCACCGTGCGCGGCTGGGTACGTACCCGGAGAGATTCTAAAGCCGGTATCTCCTTTATCGCCGTTTATGACGGCTCCTGCTTTAATCCGTTACAGGCTGTCGTTAATAATAATCTCTCCAATTATCAGGATGACGTACTGCGCCTGACCACCGGTTGCTCTGTAGAAATCACCGGTAACGTCGTCGCCTCTCCGGGTGAAGGCCAGAGCTTCGAACTGCAAGCAACCAACGTCAACGTCGTCGGCTGGGTTGACGATCCCGATACTTATCCGATGGCGGCAAAGCGTCACAGCATCGAATACCTGCGTGAAGTCGCCCACCTGCGTCCGCGTACCAACCTGATCGGCGCCGTTGCGCGCGTTCGCCATACGCTGGCGCAGGCCATTCACCGTTTCTTCCACGAGAACGGCTACTTCTGGGTATCGACTCCGCTGATTACCGCATCCGATACCGAAGGCGCGGGTGAAATGTTCCGCGTATCTACCCTCGATCTGGAAAACCTGCCGCGTACCGAACAGGGCAAAGTGGATTTCAGTGAAGATTTCTTCGGTAAAGAAGCGTTCCTGACCGTATCTGGCCAGTTGAATGGCGAAACTTACGCCTGTGCACTGTCCAACGTCTATACCTTTGGCCCCACGTTCCGCGCGGAAAATTCTAACACCAGCCGCCATCTGGCTGAGTTTTGGATGATCGAACCGGAAGTCGCTTTTGCCACATTGGATGACGTCGCGGGTCTGGCTGAGAACCTGCTGAAATATGTTTTCCAGGCCGTACTGAACGAGCGTGCCGATGATATGGCGTTTTTTGCCGAGCGCGTAGATAAAGAAGCCATCACCCGACTGGAAAAATTCGTCAGCTCCGATTTCGCTCAGGTGGATTACACCGATGCCGTCGAAATCCTGCTGAACTGCGGGAAACAATTCGAGAATCCGGTTTACTGGGGCGTTGACCTCTCCTCCGAGCATGAACGTTATCTGGCGGAGCAACACTTCAAAGCACCGGTTGTCGTTAAAAACTACCCGAAAGACATCAAAGCCTTCTACATGCGTATGAATGACGACGGTAAAACCGTTGCCGCGATGGATGTTCTGGCACCGGGAATCGGTGAAATCATCGGTGGCTCTCAGCGTGAAGAGCGTCTGGCTCAGTTGGATAGCCGTCTGGAAGAGATGGGACTGAATAAAGAAGATTACTGGTGGTATCGTGATTTACGTCGTTACGGCACCATTCCCCATTCCGGTTTCGGTTTAGGTTTTGAGCGCCTGATTGCTTATGTTACCGGTGTACAAAATGTGCGCGATGTCATTCCTTTCCCACGCACACCAAGGAACGCCAGTTTCTAAATAAAAATTTAATATAAGTAAAACAAATATGTAGAAAAGAAGAGTCGGGTTTCCCGGCTCTTTTTTTTTAATTTTTGTTATGTCTCACAAAGTTCCCTGAATTTTACATTTAGACACACATTATTTCCATTTGTTACTCGATTACGAAGTTTGTAGCATCTTTAGGGTGGATTAACTCGCGAGTGAATGGAAAACTGCGTTCAGACACAGGAAGACACCAAACTTTCAGGAATAGTTCCGTAAAGAATTATTTATGGCAGTGGCAGGTGTCTAAATAACACCAATGAGGGTAATAATGATGAAACGCAACATTCTTGCAGTAGTAATCCCA
Organism: Pectobacterium sp. 1950-15; assembly: GCF_037136835.1. Classification (NCBI taxonomy): domain Bacteria; kingdom Pseudomonadati; phylum Pseudomonadota; class Gammaproteobacteria; order Enterobacterales; family Pectobacteriaceae; genus Pectobacterium; species Pectobacterium sp. 1950-15. Next base: position 51,512 of record NZ_JBBBQR010000007.1, read on the forward strand.
GCTCTGTTAGTCGCAGGCACCGCCAACGCAGCAGAAATCTATAATAAAGATGCGAACAAGCTGGATCTGACTGGTCGTGTACACGCGGGTTATACTTTCAATAACCAAAGCACTCAAAATGAAGACAACACCTATGCACGTCTGGGCTTTAAAGGTCAGACTCAGATCACCAGCGACCTGACAGGCTACGGTACTTTCGAATATCAGTTCGACGGTAACGATACTGAAAGCGATAATGCTTCTACAGGCAAAACCCGTAAAGCGTTTGCGGGTCTGAAATTTGGTGACTTCGGTTCTTTCGACTACGGTCGTAACGTAGGTGTAGCTTATAACGGTCTGGCTTATACCGACGTGCTGCCAGAAAACGGCGGCGATAGCAGCGTCACTGATACTCTGACTGGCCGTATCGGCAACGCCGCAACTTATAATACCTCTAACTTCTTTGGTCTGGTTGATGGCTTAGGTTTCGGTCTGCAATACGTTGCTAAAGATACCACTAACGATGGCGGTAATGCTGCGATTGCAAGATTAGATCGTCAACACGGTGATGCATGGGCGACTTCTCTGTCTTATGATACCGATTTCGGCGTAGGTATGGTTGCATCTTATGGTACGTATGACCGTACTCAAGGTCAGCAGGCTGCGGCTTTTGGCGCTAAAGGTGACCGCGCTGACGTATGGGCTACTGGTCTGAAATACGACGCAAACAACATCTACGTTGCAGCAACTTACGGCGAAGCTCGTAATTTCTTCCGTTCTAGCAGCACATTTGGAATTGCTGATGAGAGCAAAATCTTCGAATTGGTTGCACAGTACAACTTCGATTTCGGTTTGACTCCAACCATCGCTTACGTAACACGTAAAGACAAGATCGAAAACGTCGCAAACGACTACGCTGTTAAATACGCAAGCATCGGCGGTACTTACGCATTCAACAAAAACTTCTCTACCTATGTTGAGTACGATATCACCCTGCTCGATAAAGACCGTACCAAATCATTCGGTCAAGAGAACGGCGATATCGTGAACGTCGGTGTTGTTTACCAGTTCTAAGTTGCCTCAGCATAACGTAACGAGTTAATCGTTCGTACTGCAGGAAAAGACAGAGCCTCGGCTCTGTCTTTTTTATTGCGTGCTAGATAGCCTCTTTCCGGACCGTCGCCAGCAATACTGAAAAACACCCCCTCACATTTTTTTGCTTCTGTTTTACGCCACGCTGCGCCAATTATTCTCGCCTAACCAGTCTTTTATTTCGTCTCTCTCCTTCTCCCTGTTATTTCCCTTTCTTTTTAACATCAACGGTTGGCAAAGCCTTTTACTGACGGTACTCTGAGAATTCTTATTTCATCTCAGTTATGGAACATTCTGGCAATGTTTGAAAATATCTCTGCCGCACCGGCCGATCCTATTCTCGGGCTGACCGATCTTTTCCGCGCCGATGACCGCGCGAATAAAATCAATCTGGGTATTGGTGTCTATAAAGATGAAACCGGTAAAACTCCGGTTCTGACCAGCGTAAAAAAAGCAGAACAGTATCTGCTGGAAAATGAAACCACCAAAAACTATCTGGGCATTGACGGTCTGCCAGCATTCGGTCAGTGCACGCAGGAGCTGTTGTTTGGCAAGCAGAATGCCATCATTGCCGACAAACGTGCCCGCACGGCGCAAACGCCAGGCGGAACCGGTGCGTTGCGCGTAGCCGCTGATTTCATTGCCAATCAGACGTCTGCAAAGCGCATTTGGATCAGCAACCCAACCTGGCCAAATCACAACAACGTCTTCTCCGCTGTCGGTTTGGAAGTGTGCCAGTATGACTACTACGATGCAGCGAACCATGCGCTGGATTTTGATGGCTTGCTGAATAGCCTGAGCGCAGCCCAAGCGGGTGACGTGGTGCTGTTCCACGGCTGTTGCCATAACCCAACCGGTATCGATCCTACCGCTGAGCAGTGGGCTACGCTGGCCGAGCTGTCAGTAGCCAAAGGCTGGCTGCCGCTGTTTGACTTCGCCTATCAGGGCTTTGCCCGTGGGCTCGAAGAAGATGCGGAAGGCCTGCGCCTCTTTGCCGCGAAGCACGATGAACTGATCGTATGCAGCTCGTACTCTAAAAACTTCGGTTTGTACAATGAGCGCGTCGGTGCCTGCACGCTGGTTGCTGCCGATGCTGCAACGGCAGACAAAGCATTCAGTCAGGTGAAAGCCGCTATTCGCGCAAACTACTCTAACCCGCCGTCACACGGTGCGACCGTTGTGGCTACTATTCTGGGCAACGACGCGCTGAAAACCATTTGGGTGCAGGAATTAACGGCAATGCGTGAACGCATTCAGCGTATGCGTCAGCTGTTCGTTAATACCTTGCAGGAAAAAGGCGCGCAGCAGGATTTCTCCTTCATCATCGACCAGAATGGGATGTTCTCATTCAGCGGCTTGACCAAAGAGCAGGTTCTGCGTCTGCGTGACGAATTCGGCGTTTACGCGGTGAATTCTGGCCGTATCAACGTTGCAGGAATGACGCCGGAAAATATGGCACCGCTCTGCGAAGCAATTGTTGCTGTACTCTGATCGTTTAGCGATCAAAAAAGCCGACACAGTGTGTCGGCTTTTTCATTTCTGCCCTTTTGCTGATAAAGGGAGCTTAAACTACCAAATCGCGGCATCTTCACGCAGGAAAGGGTTCGTTTTGCGCTCATGTCCTAACGTTGACATCGGGCCGTGCCCTGGAATAAACGTCACATCGTCACCCAGCGGCAGCAGCTTATTCTTGATAGATGCGATCAGCGCCTGATGATCTCCCTGTGGAAAATCGGTACGCCCTACACCACCGTTGAAAATAACGTCGCCCACCTGTGCCAGACGCGATGCTGCATCAAAGAAAACGATATGGCCGGGTGTATGGCCAGGACAGTGGAAAACCGCCAGCGTGGTTTCGCCCAGGCTGACCTCATCCCCTTCCTGTAGCCAACGCGATGGCGTCAGCGGTGCGCACTCTTCCAGACCAAACATCCGGCTCTGTGCCGGTAGCCCTTCCAGCCAGAAGGCATCTTCAATCTGCGGGCCAATAATTGCTACCTGATAGTGTTCGGCCAATTCCGCTGCCGCACCCACATGATCCAGGTGTCCGTGCGTTAACAAAATCTGCTTAACCGAAATCCCTGCGTCCGCAACGGCGCGTTTAATTTTCTCTGCATCACCACCGGGATCGACGATCGCCGCGTCATTGGTTTTTTCACACCATAACAACGTGCAGTTCTGGCTAAATGCCGTCACTGAGACAATTTGATATTTCATATCACTCCATGTTGAATAAGAATAAGCTGAGCGGCTCGCGCTGTAAGCGAGCCGTATCAGAAAAAATATAGTGCTGCGGTAGCGAATTACCAGGTACGAACCGGGCCGGTATCGATGTGAACGAAGTCACTGCGCGGATAGTAGCCAACCCCACCGGCACGCATCTTCATCGCCGCTTTACGAATGTTGGCCAGTTGAACGCCTTCAATATGGAAATCCATCGCCTGCCCCTTCGTGTGGTAGCTCTGCTTTGCCACACCTCTGCTATGCGCACGTAATTCATTATTTGTATCAATCGCGCGATAACCAGAAATCAGCTGTACGGGCTTGTTGGTGCCCAACATTACCTGTAAGCGATAGAGCTGATCGAAAAGTTGTGGATCAATCGTTTTGATTTTATTGGCGCGATAGTCGCGGAAAAAGTGATTCAGGCGGGAGAGTTCTGATTTGTTATACCGTTTACCATCAAAAAATTCCGTTTTTAGCCGTTCTCCGGTATTCAGATTGTCCAGCGTCAAAATTCGTGGTCGGGGCGTAGATAACGTTGCAAATGCCTGACCGGGAAGCAGTGCGATACCAAACGCGGCACCACCCAGTGCAAGCCACTTACGGCGATGATTGTCAATGTGATCCATAGAACGAGTACCCTGGCTAAAATAACGGTATAAAAGGAGGCAAAAAGCGCACCGCCTTGAACCTTAACTGCCAGAGAAAAGTGAGTCAACCCGCTTTGCTTACGGGTTTGCGGGAGATCGCATCGATCCCCCGTAAAACGATAAAATACCAAGACGACTAATGCCCGTATTTTCAATACTTACTGAAGCAATAACCCTGCTTTGGAGAGAACTTTCGTCCCGGCTCGGGCAGTATCATCATAATTGTAAATATCTGTGCGGAATTGAGGCCTGCCATCCTCCGCTACCCACGCTGTCAGATAGTAGAGATTAACCGGAATCCGGTGCTTCATTGAAACAAAGGTCGTGTTCCCCTGATCCAGCGTGGAAGAAATTCGACTATTATTCCATCCCGCATCCTGCAATAGCATACTAGCCAATTCCGATGCCTTATTGACCCGCACACAGCCGGAACTCAGCGCCCGAATATCACGCTGGAACAGGTTGTGATTGGGCGTATCGTGCAGATAAATCGCTTCCGAATTTGGCATATTAAATTTATAGCGCCCCAGCGAATTGTTCGCGCCAGGAGCCTGACGTAAGCGATAGGGGAAGCGCTCTGGTGATACAATCTGCCAATCGATCATCGATGGATCAATCACTTCTGCATCCTGACTCCAGCCGGACAACACCGTATAGCCATGACGCTGTAAATAACCGGGATCGCGTACTACTTTAGGAATGATATCCTGTCGAATCAGCGTCGTAGGGACATTCCACGGTGGATTGACCACCACGTTATACAGCGAGCTGCTCATCAACGGCGTCTTACGCTTGGGCTGCCCAACAATAACGCGTGACGATAAGCGTTCAGCGCCGTCCTGATAATAGATCAGCGAATAATTGGGGATATTCACCATAATACCGGTGTGAACATTATCCGGTAGCAGGCGCAGGCGTTGGATATTCAGCGCCAGCAGCGTCGCGCGCATTTGTGGGGAAACATTGAGCCAATCACGGGTACGCTTACCGATAACGCCGTCGTCCTCCAGCCCTTGCCAATGCTGGAAGCGTTTCACCGCTTCAACCAGTTCACCCGTGTAGATAGCAGCACCATTCTCGACCAACGGAGACTGACCTGCCGGTATCGTCGTCGCGGCGGCATTTTCGTTAAACAGCGTAATGCTCTCCGTTGACGACAGCATGCCAGTACGCTGCAGAATTTCACGCAGTACCGCCAGCTCTCGGCTCTGCTGTTCCGGACGCAGAGATTCCGTCAAATTCAGACTCGGCCACGGGCGATTGTCCGTGAGCATCGTCTTCAGCGCCTCATGCATTTTGGCGTACTGTGAATGCTGCGGTGCCAGCGAAACCACATAAGCCGCGCTGGTGCCGGATTTTACGGCCTGTTGCCATTGAGAAACGATATTCAACGCAGGCGATTGCAGACGATAAGGCACGCTGCTGTACAGCCAGTCATTGCCGTTACGCTCCACGCCAGAAACAAACTGCAAATAGCCCAGCATTGCATCCGATAGCACGACATCGCGCGCAAACCCGGTCAATTGCGGATCGGTCAGCCAGGTCACCCACGTAGTGAACTGCGGCTGTACGCCCGCTATCGCCAATTCGGCAAGCTGCTGTTGAAACTGTTGCACCGCGCGATTATCCGCCCACATCGGTTGCATCTGATGTTGGGCATAAAGCGATGATAAATCAGAGAGATAATGTACCGACACGCCGTGCGGCAGCGCTGAAAGAAGCCCTGCACGACTCTTTTCTACAGAAACTGCGCCCGAGCTTTGCGATAAGCCAGATATCACCGCCGGAGATGCTGCCAGCACCGAAAACGAAGGAGACAGGCTTCCGACCCAAATACAACCCACGCGCAACAGCAGCCTGACCATTTTTCGTTTATGTAACAACAACATCCATTTATCCCCTGTACTTATTAATCACTATGCTTTTACGACAATCCACGTTGAACATGGAAATAACAAACCGGATTCGCTCGCACTGGCGTAAACTCATTTTTTCGTTTTCCATTGTAGAAAACGATAAAGAATGAAATATGATCGTTTTTATATCGCGCCCGTTATTTACGGTCGCCACTGTACAATATACAACCGCAAATCCTTCCGCAGCCTGCCATCGTTTTACCGTCAGTATATAAAGAGAAAAATATTTTTGCTTCTTCTTCTGGTTATTATCTTTCGAGCTTGATGAACTTATTCACTGTCAGCATTCTTTTTACGTAAAAATAAAGCCGCTTAAAAAAGCGGCTTTATCATTATAGAGGAAAAGAGCAGTAAGGTTTGCTGCGATAAACGTTATCGCTCCCCACTATGAGGCTTGCTCCTGCGTCTCAGGGGCTTCTGCTCCAAAACCACGCAGCCCGACTACATGGACGTGCTCGTTGTTCTGGTAGACTTTACGCACCAGCTTATAGGTGGTCCCTTTCTCAGGGCTGATATTTTCCGGTGCTGCGATAACCAACTGCATTTCCAGACGATCGCAAAGCTCGAACAGCGTGGCGATCGATTTGGCATCCAGACGCGCGGCCTCATCGAGGAAGAGCAGACGACACGGAATAATATCTTTGCCACGCAGACGCTTAGACTCTTCTTCCCAGCTCTGCACTACCATGACCAGAATCGACATCCCGGTACCAATCGCTTCCCCGGTAGACAGCGCCCCACTTTCCGCTCGCAGCCAGCCATCCGCACCACGGTTAACCTCAACTTCCATTTCAAGGTAGTTGCGGTAGTCCAGCAGCTCTTCGCCGATCGTTTGCGGCGTGCGCTGCCCCATATCAATTTCAGGATTCAGGCGTTGATACAGTTTTGCCAACGCTTCCGAGAAGGTCAGGCGGTTGCTGTTAAACAGATCCTGATGCATTTCCTGCTGTTCGGACAACACATTGAGCAGCGTGGTATGCGTTTCCCGCACGTTGACGTTGAGACGAACACTCTTCACCTGACCAAACGCTACCGCTTGCAGCCCCTGGTTCAGCATACGAATACGGTTCTGCTCACGCTGGATCGTTTTACGAATGATGTTTGCCACGCTGCGTGAACTGATGGCCAGCATCTGTTCACGCGCCGTTAGCTCTTCCGTCAGACGGTTAAGCTCGATCTCCATCTGCTCAATCGCCTCTACCGGGTCATCAGTGCGGATAATATCCTGACGGATACGCTCGCGCAGGTGCTGGTAAACGGCAATGTAGAACTGGATCTTGCGCTCCGGCCGCTTCGGATCTTCGGAAAGCCGCAGCACATCGCGCAGATGTTCGTTATCTGCAACCGCCAGACGCAGCGCCCCCAGCGCCTTATCCGACATGGAACGCAGTTCATCGCCTTCCATATAGGCGAGCTCACGACGGTGCAGGCGACGCTCAACGCCGTTGTCTTTCACCAAACGCATGACCGCACACCAGCCTGCTTTCGCCGTAACAACCTGCTCACGCATCTGGTGATAATCACGCTCCAGCTTGCGCAATTTCTTCTGCAAACTGTCCATTTCGGCTTCACAGAACGTAATCTGTTTTTCCAACTGATTACGCCGCGAGCGGTTGGTGCTTAATGCGGCATGCAGCTCATCACGGCGCTGACGGGCGCGCGCTTCGGCGTCGGCATCCGCACGTACGCCGATATCCTGAAGCTCTTGCGTCAGCTCCTTCAGCATGTCCTGCTTGGCATCGTAAGCGCTCTTCAACGATGCCTGAACCTGACTGTACTGCGTCAACTGAGCCTGATGCTGGCGGAGCTGTTCGCGTGCTTTTGTCCGTTCCGCCTCAGCCAGTTCCAGACGATGGCGCAGTTTGTCATTCAAACCGGAATTTTCACCCAGCATGCCGGCCGAATCGGCATAGCTGAAGTGCGCACGACGCTGTACAACTTCGGTCAGCGAAAACGCCTGCTGTTTTGCCTGGCGCTGCGCGTTCTGTGCCTGAGCATAATCTTCCTGCAACTGCTCATGCTGCTGCGGGTCACTTTGCAAGACAGAAACCAGCGGTTCCAGCTTAGCCAGTGTCGCACCGTGCTGTTGAATGAAGCGGGCAGATTCTTCAGTCTCATCCAGCTCCGCACGAATCTCCTCCACGCGATCCTGCAATGTATCGTCGCACAGCAGGCTAATACGCGGGATCAGTTTATTCAGCTGTACGCTGGCTTCTTTCGCTTGTTCATATTGCTGACGTTGCTGCTGGTTCTCACCATCAAAGCTGGCAATCGCACGATCCAACTCGCCGCGACGGGAACTGAGTGTACGAATTTCCGCTTCGGGATCTTCATCAAAAACGACAGCCAGATGTGTACCGATGAACCGGCTGAAGGACTGGTGCAAGCGCTGCGTTTTCTGCACGTCAAACGACAGCGTCGCGTACTGCTCGGCCAGCGTTTCGCGCTCATCACGCAGGCTTTCCAGACGCATTTCCCGCGCGGCGCGACCAAACAGCGGCACTTCCGGGAAGCGGGAATAACGCCACTGGCGCTCCGCGACTTTGACGACGACGGCGCGTTCCAGTTCTTCAACGGCAAATACGCTGTCATCAAACGACTGCGGATCCCCCTCGATCAGATACAGATCTTCCGGGCAATCTTCCAGACCAGCAAGCTGTTCACGTACCAGCGAGAGATCGGCGACCACAATGGCATGACGGGACGGGCCATAAAGTGCCGAGAAGAACGGCGCATCATCCAGCGTCACGTCATCATAAATTTCAGATAGCAGCACACCGCCAAAGCGTTCCGCCAATGCGTTTAAGCGCGGATCTTCGGAACCACCCGGCTGACTCAGTCGCTCAATCTGCGCTTCAATCTGCCGTTTGCGGCTAGCGATATCGTCACGCTCAACGGTCGTTTCACGCTCACGCTCAAGCAACTGCTGCATGAATTCCGTCACCTGACGGCTATCTTCAAACGTTTCGCCGCTTTGCTCGCTCAACTGCGTCAGCATTTCCTGCGCAGCCAGCCAGACAGGCGCACGCGTCGTCAGCTTCTGAATACGCTGCTGGATTTGTTCCAGCTCCTGACGCAGCGCCATGCGGCGTTCACCCGCCTCCGCCACTAGCGACGACAGGGTTTCGATACGGGCATCAAGCTCTTGCTGGAGCGACTCCAGCTCTTCCGGCTGATAATCCTGACCGTTACGCTTGCTGAAATCCTGCAATAGTCGCTCGGCATCCTGCTGTTCACGCAGGCGCTGTTCAAGCTCGGACAGGCGCATCCGCAACGGCTGTACCCGCTCCGCCTGATAGCGTTGCGAAGAGCTGTCGCGCAGCAAATCACGTGCGACCTGCCAAGCTTCGTTACGGTTAACCGCACCGGCTATCTTGCTCACCAGTTGATAGGCTTGTTCAAACTGGCCGTGCGCCGCATCGGCGACGCTCAGTTTCTGCTCCAGCATCAGCAGAATTTCTGTCGCTTCCTGCTCTTTGGCCTGATAACTGTCCAGCCACTCGTCCGCGTTATCTGCCGTTAAATCCGGCAACTGGCACAATGTGCGAGCGCGCTCCAACGCCTGTTGCGCCTGCTGGTACTGAATGGCACGCGTTTGCTGTACATCCAGCGCCTGCTGATAATCGGCAAGCTGGCTTTTCAGTTCATCCACTTCCAGCTCAGCAGCATCGGCGCGTTCTTCGTTTTCCGCCTGCTGCTCACGCGCTTCTTCTACCACCTCGTTCTGTTCTTCAAGGCGATAGCTTAGTTCTTCCAGATCGGCGTTATAGCGCTCGATTTTTTCCTGCTGGCGCATCGCGGTTTGCACCAGATTCAGGTGGTCGCTGGCTGCCTGATAATCCGTTTCCAGGTCGCCTTCCGCACCGCTCTGCTCAGCGAGTTCTCGCGCCATTTCCACATGACGGTACTGTTCGCTCGACAGTTGCTTACGGCTGGAGAACAGATCTCGGCGCAATTCCAGCGCCCCATCAAGATGGATGCGTCGCTCATTGGCATGACGCATATAGTCAGCGGCAACATAGGACGTCGCTTCGGAAATCAGGTGTTTAAACAGATCGCGATCGGACTGGGTGACTCGAATCGCTTCCAGCGTCATGCGGTTTTCACGCAGCGCCGCTTCCATATCCTGAAACGCTTTACGCACGCCGCTGTTTTCCGGCAGTAAATAATCACGCAGCGAGCGAGTAATGGCGCTGGAGATACCGCCGTACAGCGAGGCTTCGATCAGGCGATAGAATTTGCTACGGTCAGAAGCAGAACGCAGACGACGCGGCACCACGCCCAAATCAAACATCAGCGAGTGATAGTCGGTGATGGAGTTAAACTGCTTGAACTGAACGCCTTCCATTTCCTCAACGCGATCTTTCAACTCCTGCAACGAGAGCACCCGTGCCTGACGATCGCCGACCACCTGCGTCAGGATTTGCGTCGGCTGTATCGCCGTCGGTAATCCCTGAATGGTGAAAGGTTTGATATCGACTTTACGATCGCGCCCTGCAACCTGTTGGAGGCGAACGCCAACCAGCACGCGCTGATGACGCGAGTTAACGACATCCAGCGTGGAGTAGCAGACACCGGCACGTAATTTACCGTGCAGACCTTTATCGCGAGAACCGCTAGTGGCACCGGCTTCGGTGGTGTTTCTGAAGTGCAGCAGCGTCAGGTCAGGGATCAGCGCCGTAATAAAGGCGGCCATCGTCGTGGATTTCCCGGCACCGTTACCGCCGGATAGCGTGGTAACCAGTTCATCCAGATCGAAGGTGCGGGCGAAAAAGCCGTTCCAGTTGACCAGCGTTAGTGAGCGAAATTTACCGCGTTCAATCATTCCTGTTCATCCTCAACACTTATTCATCCTCGCCCGTTTCTGGCGCGGTATCATCGGTGCGATCGTTATCGTCGCTGTCATCTTTCAGCGACAAACTACCTTCAACAGGCATCGCTTCACCATCGCGAATCATGCGTAGCTGTGCTTCGCGGGCATCATCGCCGCTGCGCACATCAGCCCCGAAGCGGAATACCGATTCGGTAATTCTGAATTTGCTGCTGTCATTCCCCATAAAGTAGATCATGCCTAGCCGACGCAAGCGGTTCAGCGAGGTTCTGACTTTTTCCTGCAACTTTTGGCGATCCAGATCGGAACCGGTAGAGCGCTGGTTAACCAACTTCAACAGCTTGCTTTCATCCGCCAGACTCAGCAGCTCTTCATACAGTTCCTGCTGGCTGAAAATGCCTTCGTGCGCCAAACGCTCCGGGCTCAGGTAGAGATAGCAGAGAATTTTCCCTACCATCATATCCAGCTCGGACAGCACCGAGCGAGGGATCAGCGTGGTGGAACGCGGACGCAGATAGAAAAAGCCTTCTGGCGCGCGGATCAACTCCACGTTGTAGCGGCTGTAGAATTCCTCCAGCACTTCCTGAAAATCCATCAGAAATACGTGGTTCTCCAACTCTTCAATGCCAATATGACGCCCGGCGCGCAATTGGCTGTCCAGCGCAGGAAAGAGGTTATTCGACAGCGCGGTTGCCAGCTTCACTGGCATAAATTGTTCAATATTTGTCGATGACATGGGCCTGCACCTTGGCTCCGTAATCATTGATCGCCTGCCACAGTGCAGGCAATCCGGTGAAATCTGTTTCGGCTACGCCCAGACGTACTGCCTGGTCGACCACGATTCGGGCAACATCAAAATGCCGCGAGCGAGGATGCTGCGCGAGGTATTCACGCATCACTTCCCCCAAGTCCAGCGGAATCTGTTGCGCTTTATATTTATGCAGCGCCTGCTCGACCAGCGCGATCAACTGCTCGCGCATTTCACTAAACTCTTCGTATTCCAGCTCCGGCGGCAATTCACCGGTTACTTCTTCACTACGTAGCGTCAGCTCTTCGTCACGCATATCCAGCAGACGATCCGCGTTGGCGAACGTCAGCGCCCAGGGGCTATCGAAATAGCTCTGCACCGACTGACGCAAGCGCTGGGCAAAGACGCGGTTTTTATCCATATCAATCGCGGTACGGATAAACTTATGTACGTGACGGTCGTAACCAATCCACAGGTCTATCGTTTGCTGTCCCCAGCTCACAATACGATCGAGCTTGTTTTGCAGGTCAAACACCAGTTTGTCGACAGATTCCAGATTATGCGCATTATTCATAATCGCATCCTGAATGCTCAACAGGCTCGCCTGCAACTTGTCGCCCGCGGCTTCCAGCGTATCCTGCAATTCACGCAACGTAGACGAGGTTTCCGTCAGCAGTTGTTCACAACTGCTGATCGCTGCCCGCCAGTCCTGATTTAACAGCGCCGCGATATCGTCTTTCACACCCTGCTGCTGCTCATCCATCACGCGCTGTGACAGATCGATACTGTCAAAAATTTCAGCGACGGAATATTTCAGCGGCGCAAACACGTTGCGATGCCAATGGAACTCATCGCCGCCTTCTTCCGCTGCATCGGCCGCACGGCCTAACTCCTGCGCCACGATAGAAAGCTGCATAGAAAGGCGTAGCGTCGAGAACTCACGCTGCCGGATGTAATAATCGGTAATGCCAATCCCCAGCGGCGTCAGACGATAAATCGCATTGCCTTCCGCCTGTTCGCTGGTAAAACGGTTAAGCAACCGCTGGCGCACCAGATCGTTAATCGCGTTATTGGCGCGAACAGTAATGGTTTCGTTCGTCTGATCAAATCCCTGACTCACATGGCGGAAGGCATCAATCAGCTCACCTTCACTCATTTCACCATCCATGCGCTCGCCGTTAAGGGTGGCGATCGCCATCAAAAACGCCAGGCGTTCGGTGGGGAGGGAAATGGAGAAATCGTTTTTTCGTGCCCAGGCGACCAGTTCGGGTACAGTCTGGGAAAAATCACTCATAATGCATCCTTCAAATCGGGTTTATGCGCCATGACATGGATATAACGACCCAAACTCACAAAAGGTTCTTGCCGACAATACCGCTGTTCGAGTTCCAGAATGTCGGCAAACTTATCAATTTGCTGCTGCTTATTCTGCAGGTAGTCATGAAACACACGCACGCCAGTTTTTCCGCTAATGGTCAGCCCCATTTCATCAAGCCAGCCGTACACCTCTTGCGGATCCAGCGGGTGATCTGGCGATAGCGAACGCCGCTTGTTCTTCGGCATGCCGGCCTGAACATAATCAAAGTTGCCCAGCACCATGTTACGCATCAACAGCCCATGATGGTTATAAAACATCAAAGACAGCGCGCCCCCCGGCGACAGGCAATCATACAATATTTTCAGCATCTGCTGCGGTTGCGCGACCCACTCCAGCACCGCGTGGAACAATATCAGATCGGCGGGGCTTTCCATATATTGCGCGATATCCTGCGCGGCACACTGCACAAAACGCATATTATGGGTAACGCCCTGCGCTGCTGCCGCATTTTTGGCGCGCTGAATCATCTCATCGGAAACATCGCACAACAATACCTGATGTCCTAAAGCCGCCAGACGACACGCCATCTGCCCTTCACCGCCCCCCGCATCAAGGATACGCAACGGCCGTGCCGGAAGCTGGGTCAAAAGCTCGCTAAGATCCTGCCACAATACCGCCAGCCGAAGCTTCCCCTTCGTTGTGCCATAGATATTCTGAGCAAATTTTTCGGCGATATCGTTAAAATTGCGATCCTGCATCAGTCATTGTTCCGCATCATATAAACGGGGGAGCTCGTGCAGCATATGTCTGCGCGATGCGATTTTTCCAGCCTGCCATTTTGGCACAGGCTGGCTTAGAATAAATGGCCTTACCGCATGATATCTTCCCGGATGCGGGTTTTTCACTCAAAAGGAATGCAATTTTATGCTTTTCACACTCAAAAAGTTCGTCGGTGGCCTTCTGCAGCCTCTGCCATTGCTATTGCTTCTGATGGGTGTCGGCCTGCTGCTGCTCTGGTTTACCCAACGGCAGCGCACGGGAAGAACGATAATATTAGCCAGTTGGCTGGCGCTTATTCTGCTCAGTCTGCAACCTGTCGCCGATAGGCTGTTGTTACCACTGGAATCACACTACCCGACCTGGCGGCAAACGCCGCAGGCGAGCAAAGCCGACTATATCGTCGTGCTAGGCGGGGGGTATACCTATAACGCGGAATGGGCACCCAGCTCCAATCTGATCAGCAACAGCCTCCCGCGCGTGACGGAAGGTGTCCGCCTGTATCATGCCAACCCCGGCGCAAAATTGATTTTTACCGGCGGGGCGGCACAGGGTAACCCTGTCAGTAGTGCGAAAACCGCGGCGCTGGTAGCAGAGAGTCTGGGGATTCCGCAACAGGATATCGTCATTCTGGATACGCCAAGGGATACGGAAGAAGAAGCGGCGGCAACCGCCAAGATTGTTGGCGATCGCCCTTTCTTATTGGTGACCTCGGCCAACCACCTGCCTCGCGCCATACGATTCTTCCAGGCTCAGGGGCTGGCACCAATTCCGGCTCCGGCGAATCAGATGGCGATCACGTCCGCGCTCAACCCGTGGGAGAAAATTTTTCCATCCGCTTACTATTTATCGCACAGCGAGCGCGTCTGGTATGAAACACTTGGTCGCCTCTGGCAAGCGCTGAAGGGAACCTCGACGACACCGCACAACGCCGAACAGCCACAGACTCATTCCAGCCAAGGGGACAGCTCTCGGGAAGCCATATCAAAGAGCTGACGGTCTAATTGGCCCGTGTGAATATAGCGGGCCACGGCTTCCCAGATAGCATACAACCAGCGTCGGTAGACAAAGGACTCGGCGACCGGCGCCTGTTTCAGGTAGTGATAAAGCAACTGCTCCGGCATGCCGGATTCACAAAGCCGGAAGAGTTCATACTCTCTGGGCGCCCACAGCATCATGCCTGGATTAATCATCGCCAACAGTTGATCGCTACGCGCGTCTTTCAACATGCTGCGCAGCGAAAGGTTGCCGTGAACCAGTACACAGCCATCCTCGAAATCTTCAAATAGCATCGCCAAACACTGGCGAGAACGATAAAGTACGCCCCGATCTTGTTGCGTCAGCTGTGGCGCACTGACGTTGAGTAACGTCGACCACAGCACTTCCACACGCTGTTGGTACCAACTGACCCAATCGTTGTCCTGTGTGCTATCGACAGAACCAACACAACCATGACTATCAATGCGGTGCCAGGCTAATATGCTTTCAACAATCTGATCCATCAGCAGCGTCCAGCGCTGGCCGCTTCGTGGTGGCGCCTCCACCGACACACCGCGCAAGCGCTCAATCAGCAACAGCTCCCGATAAGGCTGCTGTTGCGTCAACACCAACCCGTAAACAGTTGGTAAACGGACATCCCCCTCACGCGCCAGCATCGAGAGCTTGTAGGCTTCCTGCTGAGCCACCCCCTGGCATACATAGCTCTTAGCCAACAAGGGTATCGCGTTTCCTTCTTTATCATACAAGGCATACAGATCTGCATAGGGCTGTTCGCTTATACGCTCAAGCCGGCTGAGGCTTTCCCCCAACACCGTGCTAAGCTCCGATTTCAACTGTTCCATAAACAGCTATACCTCCGTTGAGCCAAATGACTCCATCCACCATGATGCGGCGAGCAGGCGACAAATACTTCAACGCAGATCAAATATACTCGTCATACTTCAAGTTGCATGTGCGTTGTTTAAAGCGCTAACGTTTTGTCCTGAAACTCGACTTAGTTAGAGTATAAACGGGGATCAACTCCGACAGGGAACACGCCTTGCCAGAGTTGTTGCAGCGATGTTCCCTGCTGACGAGCAGGGAACATTGTGAGTGACAGGCTAGTGAATTAATACGCCGCCATTATTCGCGTTCAAAGGCACCCAGATCTGGCGCTGAACCTTTGTAAGGCAGTTTGACATCCCCACCCTTGTTGATTAGCGCACTACCCGACGCAAGATGCAGACTCTTCAGTACCGGCAAGCTGCCATCTGCCTGACGCGGTGCATCCCATCCGGTCACGGACACGCTCTCGAAATCAGAATCTGATACCGCAATTTTCAGATCCCATGAGTTATAGCGCATGTTCGCTCCATCGGAGAACGACAGGTCTTTACCGCCATGAGAAACGTTATTGCGTAGCGTACCTAATCCAATTGCTTTTCCGTTTGCATCAATACCGCGGATATTAAAGTTGGGGTTATTTTTATAGCCAGTGTTGTTAAAGAAATCGTTCGCTACCGGATGGTGGTTAGCATAAAAACCGGCTGCTTTATTTAAAAACGCAACCGAGTTACGCACGGTATGCTTCACCGCATTTGCCACATAAACGCCACCGTAGCCACCGATTTTAAAGCCATTACCATTACCTGCTGGCAGCGACTGCGTCGTTCCCGGCAAATAACCGTGTGACCACGCCCAGGAGTTTTCAATCAGCACCGGAGAATAGGCATTAATTAAATCGAAGCCATCATCCGAGTTTGACCATGCCCGGCAACCGCGGAAAATATTACCTGGTTGATTAGCCGGAATATGCGCACCAAATCCATCACCACTTTGACCAGCGCCATTAGAGGTTAGCGGATCGTAATTATGGTGGGAGTCACTATTCAATACCAGGTTATATCCCCCACGCTGGATAAACAAACCCGTACCCATAATATGGTGGATATTTAACTGTTCGAATATATTATTGCTGCCCCGAATCCACACCCCCCAGGATTCATGGTTAAGGTTATTGCGCTGCGGGACACCGGTTATTTCCAGTCCTTTCAGAGAGATCCAATCTGCCACAACGTTGAAGCCTTTGACGCGGCAATCATCCTGCATCTGACTGAAATCAAACACGGGCACTTCTCCGCTGTACGCCCAATACTCAATGCGCTTACCTTCAGTACCGCTCTTGTTCAGCGTAATCGCGTTCACCACATCAGTACGCGTTGCACAGACGTTCAGCCCCTTGGTAAACACGTAGTTACCGCCACGGATCCACAGACGGTCACCGGGATTTAATGTTTTCTGCGCGCGATCGATCGTTTTCCAGGGGGAGTTTTTACTGCCGTTATTCGCGTCATTACCGTTGGGCGCCATGTAATACACCGCCGCGCTGCTGCTGGCCGCAGCTCCCATCAGCATACCGCCGAGAAAAAATTTTGCGATATAACGTTTAGCATTCATATCATTACCATCCTTAGTTGAAATAACAAAAACGCCATGCAAAAACATGGCGAATTGATAGTAGCATTTAAATATGAAAATAAAAGTTCCACTCGCTATTCATCAATTCAGAATGAAAATAAATCGTCTATGGAATAAAGCGGTACAGCGTAATTTGAGAGTTTTTAAGAATACTTATCTAAATAAGTGCTAAATCATTTAAAAGATAATATGTCGTATAAAGAAAAAACGTCATGGGAAAAATCTATTCCGGTAAGAATAGATTCCCCCATGACGTATTTATCGCAGCATAGCGTGATAGGGCTTACAGCTTACTGATTCGCCATGACGTGCCGCACACGGGCCAGATCTTCTGGCGTATCCACGCCGACGCTAGGCACCGCTTTCGCAACCGCAACGTGAATCTTCTCGCCGTACCACAGCACGCGCAGTTGCTCCAGTAATTCGATTTGCTCCAGTTGGCTCGGGGCCCAACTGACATAACGGCGCACAAACCCCGCACGGTAGGCATAAATGCCGATATGACGCAGGAAATGATCGCCAATGGTTTCTTTCGACTGAGCAAAACGCTCTCTGTCCCAAGGAATCGTCGCACGGGAAAAATACAGCGCGTATCCCTCGGCGTCGGTAACCACTTTTACTGCATTCGGGTTGAATGCTTCTTCGCTGGTTTCAATCGGCACCGCCAGCGTTGCCATTCCCGCTTTACTGGCTGCGAGGTTTTCTGCCACCTGACGAATGATCACGGAAGGAATGAGTGGTTCATCGCCCTGAACATTAACGATGATGTCATCGTCGGTAAAACCGTAGCGCTCAATGACTTCAGCCAGACGCTCCGTGCCGGAATTATGATCGGCGCGGGTCAGGCACACTTCACCGCCCGCTTGCCGCACAGCCGTTTCAACATCAGGATGGTCGGTAGCGACAATAACGCGCTGCGCACCCGATTCCAACGCCCGTTCCATCACATGGACGACCATTGGTTTGCCATTGATGTCCGCCAGCGGCTTACCGGGCAGTCGGCTTGACGCAAAACGCGCAGGAATGATTACGGTAAAGGTCATTGCGTTATCTCGTCCGCGCCGAGTTTACGCGCCTCGTTTTCCAGCAACACAGGGATGCCATCACGAACCGGATAGGCCAAACCATCGACCTTGCATATCAGCTCCAGTTTCTCTTTATTAAAATACAGCCGACCATTACAAACAGGGCAGGCAACAATCTCAAGTAAACGGTGATCCATGCTTCCTCCATCTTTGGCCGATCGATGATCGGCATGCTCTTTCTCGCTATGGCAGCGATCTACTATGGCGATACCTTCAGGAAGATATCTAAAACCGTGGTACAGGTTCGATTTATGTTCTATTACTAGTATGCCGTTTAATCACATTTTCCAGTTTATCGAGCAACTGCGTGCTGTGGGGCTCAGCCAGCACGGCATCAACGGGCAGATACCACCAGTTACCCTGAGCAAATGCCTTACATTTTACGGCATCTTTTTCCGTCATCAGCAGCGGCTGTGTCGCATCCTGAGTCAACGAGCTGAGCTGTTCTGGCTGGTATGATTGATGGTCAGCAAAAGCAATTTCACGTGCAATGCTGACGCCAGCCTCACGCAGCGTAGCAAAAAAACGCGGTGGATGTCCGATGCCCGCCATCGCGACCACATCCTGCAACTGACTCAACGGTCGGGACTCACCAGAAAGTAAGTTAACCGCCATACCCGCGGTTAATGTCATGCCTATCTCGTTTGCTCGCGGCGTACCGCCGTTAACAATGACTGCATCCACCGAGGCCAGACGGCTTTCTCTTTCCCGCATTGGACCTGCGGGCAGCCACCATCCATTGCCAAAACGCCGCACTCCATCAATCACAACCAGCTCAATATCTCTTTCCAACGCATAGTGCTGTAATCCATCATCGGTGATCACCACATCTAGCGTGTGCTGCGCCAATAACGCACTCACGGCATCCCGGCGACGAGGGGCCACCGCAACGGGCGCGCCAGTGCGCTGAAAAATCAGCACAGGCTCATCGCCAGCCTGCGCCGTCGTCACTGCTCCATCCAGCAGCAGAGGATAATGTTCAGCTTTCCCACCGTAACCACGTGACACCACGCCGACACGATAACCTCTGCGCTGTAGATGCTCGACAAGCCAAATGACCAGCGGAGTCTTCCCGTTGCCGCCTGCCGTCAGGTTTCCTACAACCACGACAGGAACGGGAGATCGCCAGCTTTTCCGCCACCCCAGCCGATAGCTCTGGCGGATCAGAAACGTGATGAATCCGTATAGCCATGAAAACGGCAGCAACAGCCAATAAAGCCGCGAGCGACCAGACCAGATACGCTCAATCATTCGCCAAACTGCATTCTGTGTAGCTGGGCATAAGCACCATTCGCCGCCAGTAATGCAACATGGTTACCACGTTCAATGATTCTGCCATCTTCAACGACCAAAATCTCATCCGCTTTTTCAATCGTGGAGAGACGGTGTGCAATCACCAGTGAGGTACGATCTTTTTGCAGTTCGTCTAATGCCGCCTGAATCGCGCGTTCCGATTCCGTATCCAACGCCGATGTGGCCTCATCCAAGATCAGGATCGGGCTATCGCGCAGCAAAGCGCGGGCAATCGCGATACGCTGCCGCTGTCCGCCAGAAAGCATCACGCCATTTTCACCAATGATCGTATCCAAACCGTGTTCCATCTTATTGATGAAATCCATCGCATAGGCCATTGTCGCCGCACGCTCAATTTCTTCACGGCTATAGTGTTCATTGCGGGCATAGGCGATGTTGTTCGCTATCGTATCGTTGAACAGATGCACGTTTTGAGAAACCAGCGCCACCTGATTACGCAAAGACGACAGGCGATACTCGCGTAGATCGTGCCCATCAAGCAGAATTTCTCCTGATTGAATATCGTAAAAACGCGTGATCAAACTGGCAATCGTTGATTTACCCGAACCAGAGCGCCCAACCAACGCCACCGTTTTCCCCGCTGGGATATGCAGATTGATATCCTTCAGCGCCAGATTTTCTTTCCCAGGATAAGCAAAATTCACCTGACGGAATTCGAGTTCGCCTTTCGCACGCTCGATTTCGCGTTTACCCGTATCGCGCTCCTGCTCCATATCCAGAATCGCGAACAGCGTCTGGCATGCAGCCATCCCGCGTTGGAACTGCGCGTTAACGTTAGTCAGTGATTTTAACGGGCGCATCAGCGCGATCATGGAAGAGAACACCACCGTGATCGTCCCGGCAGTCAACGTTTCCATTACGCTAGGAAAGCTGGCGGCATACAGAACAAATGCCAGCGCCAGAGAAGCGATCAGTTGGATGATAGGATCGGAAATGGAGGAGGCAGATACCAGTTTCATTCCCTGTTGGCGCATCCGGTTGCTGACCTGATCGAAACGTTTAGTCTCAACATCCTGGCCGCCAAACATCAGCACTTCTTTGTGGCCTTTCAGCATTTGCTCCGTGCTGGTGGTGACGTGCCCCATGGTGTCCTGCATATTTTTACTGATACTGCGGAACCGTTTAGACACCACGCGCATAGCGATCGACACGATCGGCGCAATCACAATCAGAATGATAGACAGCTGCCAACTGTAGTAGAACATCAGAACGAACAGGCCGATAATCGATGCCCCTTCCCTGACAACCGTCACCAACGCGCCGGACGCAGAGGCCGCAACCTGTTCTGAATCATAAGTGATGCGGGAGAGCAGCGTCCCGGTTGATTGCTGATCGAAGAACGACACCGGCATACCCATGATATGGGCGAAGAGACGGCGGCGCATATTCATCACCACTTTGCCTGAAACCCAGGCGACGCAGTAGCTGGATATAAATCCTGACACCCCACGCAATATCATAAGGCCAATGACAACCAGCGGCATCCAGATCAATACGGCACGTTCCGCCTTGCCGAATCCGTCATCTAACAAGGGTTTAAGCAGAGAGAGCATTAATGTATCGCTGGCGGCGTTAATAACGAGAGCAATCGCAGCAACACCAAGCCCTGCTTTAAAAGGAGAGATCATCGGCCAAAGGCGACGGAAGGTCTGCCAGGTGGAGAGATCTTTATCATTCAGCATGTAGTAAACCTGAAGCGGAAAGAAATAGCCGACTATTTTACTCATTATACCGCCCTACGCCAAACCACTGATGATACCAACGAGGCGATATGTGATCCCTGAACCGTAGAATGTGCCATGAATCGCTGAAAAAACGCGCACTTAGCTGACCAAATGATGCGGTATCAAGCCATGAGTAACCATATTGTCGATATCGTTCGACAATCTTTACTGAAGGCAGCCGCCACGGGTTATAGCGTGCCGCCGAGGCGATAACGAACTCGGCATTAACTGCACGAATGAAGGGAGGCGAGGAGGATGTCTTACTGCCATGATGAGGGATTTGTAACAAATTCGCACGCAGGTCACTGCGTTCTAACCGAATCAGCGCCCTTTCCGCATCCGATTCCAGATCGCCCGTTAATAAAACACGGTATTTACCATCATCAACGCGGATCACACAGGAGTGGTTGTTTTCCGCTCGTTCAACGAGTGCTGGCGGCCACAGCACGGTAAACGTGAGATCCTGCCAACGCCAACGCTCACCGCGTAGACAAGAGCGATGATTAATCGCGTTGGTGGCGCTATATGTCGTAGCTTCAGGGTAGGCTTTCTGTAGCGTCTCCAGTCCCCCGATATGATCCATGTGGCTGTGGCTCAGGATAATGTTTTCCACGTCGACGCCCCGCCAGCGTAAGTAAGGCAGAATTTCTCGCATCGCCATATCGCCCCCTTCCCAACGGTTTCCCGTATCGTACAGTACCGCCTTTCCACGTTGCTCAATCACGATGGCCAGACCATGCCCGACATCCAGCATGTCCACACGCCAATCCGGTTCATCGCTCTTTATGCGGAAGGCCAATAAAACCAGAATCAGCACGCCGACACTCGCCGGATGAATACGCCACCAGCGAAAGCGCCATATGACAACGGCTCCCCACCCCGCGACGCTTCCTAGCAGCAGTGATGCATCAAGATATACCCAACCCGTTTGCAAATACGTCAGCGGTGCGAACACCACACGCAGCGAAACATCCGCCAGCCACCAGAGCATGCCGCTCAGCGGCGCGAATGCCATCGTGCTCAACGCCAGCAAAATAAGCGGCGTCGTCACGAACGACACTAAAGGCACCGCCCATAGATTGGCCGGCAGAGAGGTAATGCTAAAACCGTGGAAAATATGAAGCTGCAAGGGCATCAACAGCAGAGTGATTCCCGTTTGCAGGTGGATCCAACGTAGCCAGAACCATCGGCGCCGCGTCTGTAATCGATGAGGAAGCGGTGCCCACTGAAACCAGAAAATCAGCGATGCCACCGCGAGGCACGATAGCCAGAAACTGTCTGACAGCACGCTCAACGGATCGCTGACCAGAATCAGCGCAACGCACCATAGCCAGACCTGCCAAGCTGAACAGTTAACGCTCCACACTTTTAAGCAAACCCACACGCTAAGTGCCAGAGCAGATCGCACCGCAGGAGGGTTTCCTCCTGCCAGCCAGACATATCCCCAGGCAACCACCGCGCTCGTGAGCAATGGGAAACGATAGCCAATCCACTGAACGGGAAAGCCATACTGCAACACCCGCGCCATTCCCCAGCCAACCAGCCCCGCAAGCACGATATGGAGGCCGGAGATCGCCATCAGGTGCATCGTCCCGGTATTCTGAAAGAGCGCCTTGAGCGCTGAGCTAACCGTTTTCATCTCGCCGAACGTCAGCGCCAGTAAAATAGAACGCCACGGTAACCCCTGCACCTGCTGTTCCGCCTGGGTGATCGTACGCTGGCGGAAATCACAGCGGCTATCAGCCACCTTTGCCACGAGTACACGCCCCGATAGCGGTTGCCGTTTGGCTATCGCCCAGCGCTGGCTATCAAAGCCACCTTCATTTAGCCGACTATGGATAGGTCGAAAACTGGCGGTTATCGCCCAGCGTTGGCCGCCGCACCAGTTTTCCATCGCTGGTGATACGGTCAGTTGTGCATACAGCGGCGGGAAGATTCGCCGCTGATTGATCTCTTCCAGCCGAACCGTGATCCCCTCATCCCCGTGTTCACTGAACCGTATGCTGCTTATTGTCACGACAGCATTAACCGAATCCTGCGTGAAACGATCGATTTGTAGCAGCAGGGTTTGCGCATTCAACGCTGCCCAACAAAAACTCACGGCAACAAGGGCGACAAACCGTACGCTTGCATGACGATATCCACCCAATACCACACAGATAGATAGCCCCACCCCCCACCACAGCAGTGTTTGCGCTGGGAGCTGCGGCAAAAAAAGCAGCGGCAGGATACCCAGCACGCTGGCCCACGCCAGACTATTTACTGACATCATCCCTTTTTTTACTGATATCGTCCCTTGCCATGACACATCCTTCCCTCGTTCCCTGTTGTTCGCTCAGGAATGTTGCAATAACTCAACCTCATGCAACAGAACGAAAAATGCAGGTAGGAAAACGCCTCGCAAGAAAGTGATTAACTTGCGAAAAATGGCGTTCGGCGTGCGAGCTGGATTCCAATTTTGGGGGCGTTTGACATCATCAGCAGCGACAAAATCATTAACAGTCACCACCGACGGTCAAACAAGCGGATAAGCAAAAAAGCAGGTTGTGGCGCAAAAGCCAAAAGAAAAAGGACCGCAGAAGCGATCCTTTTACAGTAGGAAATAATTTACAGCAGAAAGCGGTTTTACCGTAAAACGGGGCGTTACGTTACTTAACTTCGCCCATCGCTTTCAATTTCTTGGACAGTTCACGGCGTTCTTTCGACAGATCCGCGTTCTTGATGATGTAGTCATCAACGCGATCTTCATAATCACTGCGCATGTTGGCGATGATATTTTGCACGTCCTCAATGGACATACCCGGTTTCAGATATTCGCTCAGGTTGTCCAGCAGCAGAACGCGCTTCTGGTTATCGCGAATTTTCTTTTCGTTGTCGACGATTTCACGCTGAAGTTTGTTTTTACGACGAAACATGCGCACGAATTCCAGTACATCCTGGAAACACGGCTTAGTGTCCTTATCCATCTTTTACCCTTACCTTAAGTCATACATAAATTCTTTATGCATTCACCATACAGGTTATACCCAGCGTCTTTCAAGCAGTGCTTACGCCCTTTGCGCTAACACCCCGCTGAGCGGATAATCTGTCATCAAACTAGCGGTAATATACCGCGATACGCTGATTATGAACCTCTTCGATGGCAACTTCAGTATCGAAAATATCTTCCAGGACGTCGGACACCATGATGTCCTCTGGTTTTCCCGTGTAGATAATCTGTCCTTTACGCATCGCAATAATGTAGTCCGAATAGGCAGAGGCAAAGTTGATATCGTGGATAACCAGCACGATGGTTTTGCCTAGCTCATCGGCCGCACGGCGAATCTGTTTCATCATCGCCACCGCGTGTTTCATATCCAGATTATTCAGCGGTTCATCCAGCAATACGTATTCGGTGTCCTGACACAGCACCATCGCGACATAAGCACGCTGCCGTTGACCACCGGAAAGTTCATCTAAAAAACGATCTTTCAATTCAGTCAGATTGAGGAACGCCAACGCGGCGCTGATGCGCTCACGATCGTCAGCGTTCAACCGCCCTTTGGTGTAAGGATAACGGCCAAAACCTACCAGCTCTGCCACCGTTAAACGGCTGGTAAACTGGTTTTCCTGCCGCAGCACGGACAAACACGTCGCCAGCTTGTCGCTTGGTGTTGTCATCACATCCATGCCATTAACTTTTACCTGTCCGCGATCCGCTTCCAGCAAGCGGCTGATGATGGACAACAATGTCGACTTCCCTGCACCGTTCGGGCCGATAATCGACGTGACGCCGCCGCGAGGCACCGTCGCCGTGACATTATTTAATACCGTCACGTTATTATACGTTTTAGTTACATTGCCGATCTCAATCACACGGAAACCTTTTTCAGTAGCAACACAATGAACAGCGACCCACCCACAAATTCGATAACGACCGACAGCGCCCCGGACATATCCAGCAGATGCTCAAGCACCAGTTGTCCGCCAACCAGTGAAATGACACCCAGCAGGAAAGCCGCTGGCAGCAACAGGCGATGCTGGCTGGAGCCAATCACTAAATAAGCCAGGTTCGCGACCATAAAGCCTAAAAAGGTGAGCGGGCCGACCAACGCCGTCGAAATGGCGACCAGAACGGAAACCAGCAGCAGAATGATCGTGACACTACGCTTGTAGTCAATACCAAGATTAATCGCGTTGTTACGTCCCAGTGCCAACACATCAAACCGGAAACGCATGCGCCAGATCACCACCGCGACCACCAGCGTAATCACAACCGACAGCGCCACCAGTTCGGGGACAGTGCGGGTGAAGGTGGCGAACATTCGTCCCTGTAAAATAGCGAATTCCCCGGGCGTCAGCAGACGCTGCATTAAGCCCGCCATGCTGCGAAACAGCGTGCCGCAGATAATCCCGACCAGTAGGACCAGGTGCAAATTATTGCGGCTGCCGGTAAACAGCCAGCGATACAGCAGCGCAGAGAAGAGAATGAGCAGCAGCGTCTCAAGAACGAATTTGCCTTCAACACCCAGCCCCGGAATGCCGCTAATGCCGAAAACAAACACCAGCGAGGTCTGAATCAGGATAAACAGAGCCTCAAATCCCATAATCGACGGCGTCAGCACCCGGTTATTCGTCACCGTTTGGAACAACACCGTGGACGCACTGGCGGCAAACGCCACCAGCAGCATCGTTGTCAGCATCAGCCCGCGGTGCGTTAAAATATAACGCAGGTTGCTGCCCAGATTGATGGTCATGAACAGCACGATCACCACGGCAGCGGCACCCGCCAACCACATTAGCCGCTGCGTCGGTGATAACCCTGTACGTTTTTCGCTGACGGTTCCGGTCAGCACCGTATTACGTTCATTGACTGACATGGCGTTTCTGGCTTAGCAATAGGAGAAGGAAAACGGCAGCGCCAATGACACCAAGAATCACGCTCACCGGAATCTCGAAAGGATAGCGAATCACGCGGCTGATAATATCGCAGCACAGCACCAAGCCGCCGCCGAGCAGGCACACCCACGGAATCGTTTTGCGCACATTGTCGCCCATTATCATGCTGATCAGGTTCGGCACGATCAGCCCGATAAACGGCAGGCTGCCAACCACCACAACCACCACGCCGCTGACAACCGCAATAATGCACAGCCCCATCAGCATTACCTGCCGATAGTTAAGGCCGACATTGACGGAAAATTCACGCCCCATACCTGCGACAGTGAAACGGTCAGCGATCCAGCAGGCCACCAGCGTTAATATGCCAACCAGCCAAAGCAGTTCATAACGTCCTTGCAGAACACCGGAAAAGTCGCCCGATTCCCAGTTGCCAAGTGCCTGTAACAGATCAAAATACATCGCGCCAAACGTGGTAATTGAGCTAATAACCGCGCCCAGCATAATGCCGACCAGCGGCACCACCAGTGCGGATTTCAGCACAATCCGTTGGAGCAGCATCATGAACAGGAAAGTGCCCCCCAACGCAAACAGACTTGCCACCACCATCTTGGTGAAAATCGTCGCGCTGGGCACGGCGATCATCACCACCAGCAAACCTAAGCTGGCCGACTGTGTCGTTCCCGCCAGAGACGGTTCAACAAAACGGTTTTGCGTCAGCAGTTGCATGATGAGACCGGCAACACTCATGGCGCTGCCAGCCAGCAGCAAAGCCAACGTACGGGGAACGCGGCTGATAAAGAAAATATCGCGCATTTCCGGGTCGTTCCAGACGGCCTGCATCGTCAACTGCCCTGCCCCAACAAACAGGCTGACAACAATCATGCAGGCCAGAAACACAAGACCCAGCGAATAATAAAAAGACTTCATTGGTTCTGCCGTAATCTGCCGTTATTTCTTATCCAGCGCGTCGCTGACGGTACTCACCAGGTTTTTATAGCTTTGCAGCCCCCCGGCGATATACAGCGATGCTGAATCCAGGTAGATCACGCGATTATTTTTCCAGGCGTTGGTTTTGTGAATCAGCGGATTATCCAGCACCTGCTGGGCAGATTCCCCACCCGGGCGACCAATCGCACTGTCACGGTCAAGGATAAACAGCCATTCCGGGTTCACGTTCAGTAAGAATTCTGAGGTCACCACGTTGCCGTGGCGCCCGGATTCCGGGAACTCGGTCGCAGGTTTGAAACCTAATTCATCAAACACAAAGCCAAAGCGCGATTTAGGCCCATAGGCAGACATTTTTCCACCGCTGACCATCAGAACCAGCGCATTGCCCGCATTTTCCGTTTTGGCGCGCGTTTGAGCGATCTGCTGTTTAAAGTCACCAATCTGTTTTTTCGCTTCTTCTTCTTTGCCGAAGATGGTGCCCAGTTGCTCGATGCGCTGGATGAAGCTCGTCATAAACTGGTGCTCATCCACATCCATCGAAATCGTCGGTGCAATACCGCTCAGCTTGTCGTAGGCATCACGCGTACGCCCACCGGCAATAATCAGGTCAGGTTTAGCGCTGCTCAGCGCTTCATAGGCTGGTTCAAACAACGTCCCGGCGTTCAGGTAAGCATCACTGTTGTATTTTGATAAAAACGCAGGCAACGGCGTGCTGCTTTTCGGTACACCGGCGATCCCCTCGACTTTCAACGCATCCAGCGTATCCAATGAGGCAGGATCAAACACAATCACTTTCTTCGGCGGCTGTGGAACCTGTGTGGTGCCCTGCGCATGCTCAATGCTTACCGTGTGACTTCCCTCTGAAGACGATGCCTGCTGATCGCAGCCAGCCAGAACAAACATAGATGCCAGTAACGTCGCCTTCACTGCAAACGCCGCATTTAATCGCACCGCATTTAACCGCATAAGTGTGTTCTCCATTTTGCTGTTTGTTGCCGAACGCTACCCCGCAGCGTGTTCTACGGGGTAATAAAGAATTTAATTATCATTCGCATTAAAAAGAAAATTGTAACCGAATGGACACAGTCATGCCTAGCGATTATGTCTACTCGTCTATTGATGTACGTCAGAGAAGTGATGCAAATCAGGAAAGCGCCACAGGAAAGTCGATTAAATGGTATCCTTGCCGTTTTCCAGACTGTTTTGCCTGATTTCAGGTTCAGCGCATACACGTAGCTAAAGCTAACTGCATATATGGCCGAGAAAACACAACCCACTTTTTTCATACACGACTACGAGACATTCGGTAAACATCCGGCGCGCGATCGCCCCGCGCAGTTTGCGGGTGTCCGTACCGATATGGATTTCAATATTATCGGTGAGCCGCTGGTCATTTATTGTCGCCCGGCCGATGATTACCTGCCGGAGCCGGAAGCGGTGATGATCACCGGCATTACTCCGCAGGTCGCGTTGGCAAAAGGCGTCAATGAGGTGGAGTTTGCTCGTCAGATCCACGACGCGTTCAGCGTGCCCAGCACCTGTATTATGGGCTACAACAACATTCGCTTTGATGATGAAGTCAGCCGGAATATTTTCTACCGTAACTTCTACGATCCTTACGCTTACAGTTGGCAAAACGGTAATTCTCGCTGGGATTTGCTGGATGCGCTACGCGCCTGCTATGCCCTACGGCCGGAAGGCATCGTCTGGCCTGAAAATGATGACGGCCTGCCCAGCTTCCGCCTTGAGCACCTGACGAAAGCAAACGGTATTTCGCACGAGCAGGCGCATGATGCGATGTCCGACGTTTATGCCACCATCGCCATGGCTAAACTGTTTAAGCAGGCACAGCCCAAGCTGTTTGAGTACCTGTTCACGCTGCGTAACAAAAACAAAATTTCCGCGCTGATTGATATTCCGCAGATGAAACCGCTCGTGCACGTGTCTGGTATGTTTGGCGCGGCAAGGAGCAACACCAGTTGGGTGGTACCGCTCGCCTGGCACCCGGACAACCGTAATGCGGTCATCATGTGCGATCTGGCTGGCGATATGACGCCGCTGCTGGAGCTGGATAGCGAGACATTGCGTGAACGGTTATACACCCGTCGGGATGCGCTGGAAGCCGATCAGAGTGCGGTTCCGCTCAAACTGGTGCACATCAATAAGTGCCCGGTCTTAGCGCCAGCCAATACCTTACGACCGGAAGACGCGGAAAGACTGGGCATCGATCGTCAACGCTGTCTGGACAATCTGGCGCTGCTGCGTAACAACGCGAGCGTCAGGGAAAAAGTGGTCGAGCTGTTTGCCGAAGCGCCCGCCTTTGTCGCGTCTGATGATGTCGATTTACGCCTTTATGATGGCTTCTTTGGCGATGCCGACCGCATGGCGATGAAGATTATTCAGGAGACCGCCCCGCAGAATCTCCCCGCGTTGGATCTCACATTTGCTGATAATCGCCTGGAACCGCTGTTTTTCCGCTATCGCGCCCGCAATTTCCCCGGCACACTGGATGACCGTGAACAGCAACGCTGGTTGCAGCATCGGCGTGCGGTATTTACACCGGAACGCTTGCAAGACTATCTGTCAGAACTCAGCAATCTGTATCAGCTTCATGAAGACGATAAAGAGAAGATGGCGCAGTTAAAAGCCCTGTACGCTTATGCGCAGAAGCTGGTGGGATAACGAGTAAGAAACATAGAGCACGTGCTTCAACGTTGCTGACACAACGGCCGTAAGGGTAGCGGCCAGAGATGGCACACCATAAAAAAAGCGGAGCACACTGGCTCCGCTTTTTCTTTCATGCAAGTTGTCGGTGGCTTACACCGGCTCTTCACTGCATTGCGGTACTGGCTGACGGAAGCTGCGCGTCACAAACGCCAGATAGAGTAACCCGATCGTTGCCCACACCAGACCCAGCGTCATCGAGCTGGCTTCCAGATTCACCCACAGCGCCCCTACCGTCAACGCACCCAGCACTGGCAGCACGAGGAAGTTAATGGTGTCTTTCACGGTACGGTTACGACGTTC
Organism: Pectobacterium sp. 1950-15; assembly: GCF_037136835.1. Lineage (NCBI taxonomy): Bacteria > Pseudomonadati > Pseudomonadota > Gammaproteobacteria > Enterobacterales > Pectobacteriaceae > Pectobacterium > Pectobacterium sp. 1950-15. The sequence continues at coordinate 81,481 of NZ_JBBBQR010000007.1, forward strand.
ACGAATATAGAACTGTGAAATAACCGACAGGTTCACGAACGTAAACGCCACCAGCGCACCGAAGTTAATCAACGCGGTTGCCGTCACCAGATCGAACGACACTGCAGACAGTGCGATCACGCCAACCAGCAGGACGTTCAGCGCTGGCGTGCGCCATTTCGGGTGAATATAGCCAAAGAAACGCTCAGGGAACACACCATCGCGCCCCATCACATACATCAGACGGGAGACACCAGCGTGGGCGGCCATACCGGATGCCAGCACGGTAACGCAGGAGAACACCAGAATAATAGACTGGAAGAATTTACCCGCAACATACAGCATGATTTCAGGCTGAGACGCATCCGGCTCTTTAAAGCGGGAAATATCCGGGAAATACAGTTGCAGGAAGTACGCCACGGCAACAAAGATCACGCCGCCGATCAGCGCCGTCAAGAAGATGGCTTTTGGAATCACCCGACCGGCATCCTGCGTTTCTTCCGACAGCGAGCTGATGCCGTCAAAACCCAGGAACGAGAAGCAGAGAATGGTTGCCCCGGTAATCATCGGCACCACGTGCGCGTTCTCAGACCAGAACGGACGCGTGCTGGTCAGCGTACCCGCACCTTCCCCCAGATAAACACCGTGGATCACCAGACCCAGGAACACCGCCATGATAGCCACCTGTACCACCACGATAATGGAGTTCAGGTTAGCCACCAGATTGATGCCACGCAGGTTAAACAGCGTCATCAACCCAACCAGCGCCGCGACAAAAATCCATGACGGCACGCCGGGGAAGATCGCTTCCAGATAGATTTTCGCCAACAGAATGTTGATCATCGGCATGAACAGATAGTCCAGCAGTGATGACCAGCCGACCATAAACCCAACGTGTGGGCTGATCGCTTTTTGCGCATAGGTATAAGCAGAACCCGCAGACGGGAAACGTTTTACCAATTTGCCATAGCTCAGCGCCGTGAACAAAATAGCGACCAGCGCAAATGCATAGGCGGTCGCCACATGGCCGTCGGTCAGGCCAGATACGATACCGAAGGTATCAAAAATGGTCATCGGCTGCATGTACGCCAGCCCCATCATAACAACGGGCCACAGCGTAAGCGTTCTTTTTAACTGGGCACGTTTGGCGCCAGCGTTAGGCAGAGAGGTATCAAGCGACATGGCGTACACCTCCGTTCATTACGGCAGGAGCATACGCACCGGATACAAATGAATGGATACAGGGCTCGCCTGAATCACGATGAGAAGAGGTAGCTGTAACAGCACCAGAAATAACTTGCGACGGCGTCGCGCCATAACCAATACCTTTGCAGCCCAAACCGGCGGGCACCGGTGCGAAACTTACTGATTGCCCCATCTTTCCTTTCCTCACTGTGCTCACAGGCACACACAAAATTATCTATCCGGATCGTTGTCCGGCCTCTTTGGTTGAAGACCCTATACCCAGCAAACCTGAGCTACAGAGAAGGTAAGAAACCACACCAATACCCCTGTAACCTGAAGTATGACGAGCATAAATGTAAAAAAATAACCGACGCTATTAGACGTCGGTTATTTTGCAAGGCGCGTATTCTGCACCAGACGATCTCATCTGACAAGGCTCTGAGAACGTTGGAAACAATTTATTTATCCCCGTCCTACATCAAGCGGCGTGCATAGTGATTTTTCGCATGCAAAACAATCATATTTTGCTCCGCAGCCTGAATCATTTCAGGGTAAATACGTTAATACTTGTAATGAAAAACGTTGCTGTTATGTGTAAAGCCCAAACTAAAAGGTCGCGCTTAAAAATTACAATTCCTGGAACCGCTTTTTCTTTTCGTTTTGTAATCTTTCCAGCTCAAAAATCACCTGCTGAAGATCCCGCTCCTGTGCCGCGTTCAGTGAAGGGAATTTGAAGCTCAGACGCTGCGTGAGTTTCACTTCGCCTTTGTTATCGACAACCTTCACCATGGCCTGACCGACGAACTGCAAATCGACGCAGAAGAAGCCGTGATCGGCAAGATCCATCTCCACGCTTTTAATGATGTCGCCTTCGGTCAACAGCCCGGTGGTGTCACGGTCGGTATACAGACTCAACCCACCCAGAGAGAGATCTTTAATCGTAAACAGGAAAACACTCTCATCCGGCAGCTCGCCACGGCACGTCAACGGCGGCCACAGCGGCGTATTGATGCGGAAATAGGTTCTACGTTGGATAAGATAAAGCAGCTCAGGAATCTGCGCGCTGAAGGCTGGCAGCCCGTCGTACGTCACCGTTTTCGCGATTTCGGCATTAAATTCGACTTTTGCGCCAGCAGGCTCTGCGACAAAAGACAGCGAACCGGCATACAGTGCGCGGTTGTTTTCGCGTTCAATGCCGCCTAAATCGAAGACAAACAGATTGTTGTCAGGGACAACGTCAAGAATTTTACTGATGAACTGGCCGTGAGAATGATGAACCATCAGAGACGTGTCATTCTTCTTTAATTCGCGCAGTGTTGCACAGATAGCCAGTTTGTTGCGCTTAACAAACTGCTCTTTCAAATTTTCATTCACCGCTTTCATCCCCACCATTTTTGCATGGATTATGTGCCAATGGCTTATATTGATGCACGCCTCTCCGTTATCTTTCAAGTCCCATGTGTGCCACTACGATGCCACCGTACTGGCTGCATATTGAAAACGATTATGCGGAGCGTCTGAAATCGTACGATATAGATTGGTGCAAACGATATCGGCAGTTTGCCCAACTACTTTAGCGGAATAATAGAAAAAAAGTGAGCAGAAGCGATCAGATAATGGCGTTTTCTTGTACATCGTTGATGAGTACAACATTCCCATTATGCGCCCCTTCTGCCCCAGTGTATTGGCACCGCAGCGCTATTCGGCGGGATAGTGATACAGCAGCCAGGTTAACGCCAGCAAATCGGCACTGCCGCCCGGGCTAAGGTTTCTGGCAATCAGCGCGTCATCCATCTTTATGAGCGCCTGCCGATCCAGCGGGCCAACAAGTAACTTCTGCGCGTAATTTTGCACAAACACCAGCCCGTCCATTCCACCACGAGAAACGACATTGGTGTCAGGATTGTGGGCCATCAATACCAGCAGCGTGTGTAACAGTGCGGTTTCGTCATCCGCCCCGGCGGCAATAGCCTGCTGTAAAGCAGGTAAAGCATACTGGCATACAGTATTGAAACCGCTGGCGGCTTCTCCCCGCGCGCCCGTCAGGCCATGACGTTGATAGAGATACTCACCCGCCGTTGCCGCGCCGGCGCAGGTCTCCAGCTCATTACGCACCAAATCGTGACACATTGCGGCAACGCTGTCGCACAGGCTGCGCTGCGTCACAGGCTCTCCTCGTCCTGCCAGCCAGCCAGCGGCGGTGCACAGCAGGCCAAACGCGAAAATCCCACCTTTATGGGTATTTACGCCTTTCGTCGCTGACAGCATCGCCTGTTCGCAGGCGATGCCGATAGGCCGAACCTGAGACAGCAGTTGCGCTAGCGGTGTGTTAGCGTGCTGATACCCCGCATCGGTAAACTGCCGAAACCAGGGCGAAATCGCCTGAATACTGGTCTGAAACAGCGCTACATCCATATCACGATGAGCGCCGTTATTCGCGCGATCCACCAGACCGGGCTTTGGCGTCAGCATCACTTCCATCGTCAGCGCGTGCGCGACCCGCAGGTCGATGTCCGGTAACGGGTCACATTCCCGATAATCGCAGGCGGCGGAGCGGGACACCGCGACCGACAGTACACCGTCAGGCTGGCGTAAAGTAGGCATTGACCTTTTCCTCAATGTGCTCGAGTAGCTCAGGCAGCGAATGGCGGCGCGAACGGCTACAGGCGTGCGCCATTTGATCGCACAACAGGCAGGTGCGCCCACGGTGCGCCAACATCGACCGGCCAATCGATCCCTCTTCCGGGCTGAAGATATCGAAATCCCACAGCCGTCCCAGTTCATGACTATCTTCCAGCGCAATAGTCGCCGCTTTCACCGACAGCGCATCTTTGGTAATCGCCCACAGCCCTTCCGCCCCGGTGGCCAGCCAGCATGTCTGCTGCTCCAGCACCATCCAACCTCTGGTCTGACATAGAAACGTGAATGCCTTGATCGCTTCGGCCATCACCTGCCGATAACCATCGCTATCTTTTACCGGTCCCGGCGTAACCAGCGTCAGCGACACCAGCGTCGCACCGTGCCGGGCGAGCCATTCTTGCTGGCGAACTGCGCGGCGTTCCTTCGCCGCGAGTAAGGTTTCCAGCGAGATGGAAACAGCATTTGTCATCATCGATTCCCTCATGCGTTCACGTTTATTCGTCGGCTTCTTTCACCTGACGAACGACGTCAATCACGCTGCCATCACGATAGCGAATAACGCCGACGATGCGATCGTGAAACTCAATAGCACGAGGTTCACCAACCAGCTCAATCGCACGCTGGTAAAGCGCCTCAATCGTCATCACCGTCAGCCCTGCCTGTTTCAGACGTTCAGCAACTTCAGGGCGCGCCGGGTTGACGGCAATTCCGTGATCGGTCACCAGTACGTCAATGCTTTCTCCCGGCGTAACGCGCGTCGTCACCTGGCGTACCACGGTCGGGATACGGCTACGAATCAGTGGTGCCACGACAATGGTCAGGTTTGCGGCCGTCGCGACGTCACAGTGACCACCGGACGCGCCGCGCATCACACCGTCGGAGCCGGTGATCACGTTGACATTAAAATCGGTGTCAATTTCCAGCGCGCTGAGAATCACCATATCCAACTGATCGCAGCAGGCCGCTTTAGAACTTGGATTGGCGTAAACGTTAGTGGAAATCTCTACGTGATTTGGGTTCTTCGCCAGCGACGCCGCCGCATTGGCATCGAAACACTGGGTATCGATCAGTTTTTCGATCAGCCCTTTTTCGTGCAAATCGACAATACCGCCGGTGATCCCGCCGAGGGCAAAGCGCGCCACGATATTCTGCTGACGCATTCTGTCTTCAAGGAAACGCGTACAGGCCGTCGAGGCTGCACCAGAACCAGTCTGGATAGAGAAACCGTTTTTGAAATAGCCAGCATGTTCAATGACGTCTGCCGCTGAACGAGCAATCAGCAGCTCACGCGGATTACTGGTGACGCGCGCCGCGCCCACGCTGATTTTGGCCGGATCGCCGACTTCATCAACCTGAACGATATAGTCCACCTGATCCTGCACGATGCTGGCTGGCATATTGGGGAACGGCACCAGACTTTCGGTCAGCAATACCACTTTACGGGCAAACTGTGCGTCAACCATCGCATAGCCCAGCGAGCCGCAGCTGGATTTCCCGACGGTGCCGTTGGCGTTACCAAATTCATCGCTGCACGGTACGCCCAGAAAAGCGACATCGATATTCAGTTCACCGCTTTGCAGCAAATGCACACGGCCGCCGTGAGAATGGATCTGTACTGGTTCTTTCATGAGTCCGTGAGAAATAGCATCAGCCAGCTTGCCGCGCATCCCGGAGGTATAAATCCGGCTGACCACGCCCGCTTTAATGTGGTCGATCAGCGATGCGTTACAGCTCATCAGCGAGCTGGAAGCCAGCGTCAGATCGCGAAAACCCATCCGTGCCAGCGTATCAATCACCCGATTAATGACTTTATCGCCTTCGCGGAAATGGTGGTGGAAAGAGATCGTCATCCCGTCTTTCAGTCCGCTGTGACGAATCGCCTCTTCCAGATCGACGCACAGTTTACGTTCATGTTTTTGTGCGACATCATTCAGCCACGGCGTATTCTGATTGGCGTTGACGAAGGGTTGCAGATGACGTTTTTCCGGGTACTGCTTTTGCAGTGCTTCAATAAAATGACTCATTGTCTAATCCTGTGATTCCTGAGAGCGGCCGTTGCGGTGTAATCGCGCAACGGCTATTTGCGAACGCCGGAGGCCTGAGCACGTTCCAGCACCCTTCTGGCGTGGTCGATAATCGGCCCGTCGATCATTTTTCCGTTCAGGGAAATAACGCCCAGACCGGCACGTTCGCCCTCTTCGGCGGCTTTGATCACCAGATGGGAATAGTCCACTTCATCCTGCGTGGGAGCATAGGCGTTGTGTAGCAGCTCAATTTGGCGCGGGTTAATCAGGGATTTACCGTTGAAGCCCAGCTTGCGGATCAGATCGACCTCTTTCAGGAAGCCTGCATCGTCATTAACATTGGGATAGACCACGTCGAAGGCGTCGATACCAGCAGCGCGGGCCGCGTGCAATACCGCGCAGCGGGCATAAAACAGCTCCGTGCCGTCACCACGTTCCGTTTGCATATCCATCACGTAATCAAACGCCGCCAGCGCAATTCCGATCATACGTTCGGAAGAACGTGCAATCGCGACCGCGTTAATGACACCGACCGCAGACTCGATCGCGGCCATGATGCGCGTGGAACCGACTTCACGCCCGCAGGCTTTTTCGATACGAACCAGATGGTGTTCCAATTCATCCACATCATCGGTGGAATCCGTTTTCGGCAGGCGAATCACATCGGCACCGCCGCGCACGGCCGCTTCAAGATCCAGCAGGCCAAACGGCGTACTGAGCTGGTTGATACGCACGACGGTTTCAATGTCGCGGTACATCGGGTGTTGGAGCGCATGGAAAACCAGCAGGCGTGCGGTATCTTTCTCCCGCAGGGAAACGGCGTCTTCCAGGTCGAACATAATGGAGTCAGGCTTATAGATGAACGCATTGGACAACATGGCGGCGTTAGCGCCGGGGAGGAACAGCATACTGCGGCGAAGTTTATTCATTATAATGTCTCCCATTCAATCTGCTGTCCGTCTGTCGCACGCAGTACCGCACTTTGCACGCGAGCACGGATGACGCAATCCAGCGCGCCTTTGTCATCCACAATGATCGTCCCTTCCTGTACGCCTAGCGCCTTCAGCGTCTCATCTACAACCTGTTTGATTTGGTGGCCGAACTGTTTCATGACTTCGCTGTTAATGACCACGGTGAGTTTCCCGTCTGCCGGTGCCACTTTGACCAGCAAATCGCTGGATTCAAAGGTGCCCGCCAGGGACTCCTTAACAATCTTCATAGATTTATCCTGATTAATTTTAATTACGCGTATTCGGGTTCGTAGTAGTGCTGTAAATGTTCAAACGTTGAGGCCGGCACGATGTCCTGAATACGGCTGTACTGCCGAAGTTTGAGTAATTTCCTGACTTCCGAGGCGGAAATGGCCAGCCCTGAGGTTTGCCGCTTACGTTCAATTTCAATCACGTTTAGCGCTGGGGAAGACACCGTCTGGTCTTTTTCCAGCCAGTAGTGCATGTCCTGATTGTACTGATACGTCACCGGGCAAAAGGGTTCGGTGCCGACGAAGCGCTGGGTGATCCCGAGCGCTGGCGCGATATATTTCCTGAAAATGATTAAATCCAACGCCGCATGGGCACGGGTGATCAGCTTCTCTTCTTTCAGGAAATAGCCGGGAAACGTCGCTTTAGAGATCATGTAGTGTGAGCCAGCATGTACCGTCAGATTGCGGATGTGTTCCACGCCGCGCTGTACCATTTCCAGACGTTCGCTAAACGGGAAAAAGGAAACGTCTTCCCGTACCACGAAGACGTGCAGCCAGTCGCACGACTGCGCCGCATGCTCTGCCAGATAGCGATGCCCCAGCGTGAAGGGATTCGCATTCATGACAATCGCGCCGATCTTTTTATCTGCCCGCGTCGCAAGCGGTTCAGGGTGCGCAAAAGCCGCCAGAGACTGGCAATACTGCTGAATGCCAATCGGCGTGTTTTCCATCAGTACCGCGCTGTCCTGATAGCGCGCCAGCGGGTAGAAACCACATCCGCGAAAGATGTCGACATTCTCCGGCCGGGTATAGAGAAACAGGTGGAAATGCCCGCGCTGCGCTGCCTGCTGCATCACTTCATTCACCACCTGCACGCCCAGATTGAGGTGTCTGAATTCAGGGTCGACCGCAACGCATTTAATGGTGTTGGAGGCCAGTCCTGCGCAGGCAATCAGTCGCCCGCCCAGTTTGCCAACCACCACGATGTCAATATCGTCATCCATGCCGAGCTGGCAGTGTGCAAGGAAGTGGCGTACCGCATTCCTCTCCTGCTCCCGAAGGCGCACATCCAGCGTGTCAAAAAAGACGGAATCATTGGCATACATCAGGGTTCTTCCTGCAACTCGAATTATTTAGGGCGATCATTGCAGGCTGCCGGTTTTAACGCCGACAGCCAGGTACTTACATTTGCACTCAGTGCGCAACGGCTTCCGCAGCGGTCGGAACCGATTTCAACGGCGCAGCAGCATCCACTATCGTGTTGCGCAAATGGCCAATGTTCTCGATTTCCACTTCAATGCAGTCACCCGCGTGCATAAACAGCGGCGGATTGCGTTTTTTCCCCACACCGCCCGGTGAACCGGTGATGATCACATCGCCTGGGCTCAGTTCAGTAAAGGTGCTGATGTATTCAATCAATTCAGCCACTTTGTGGATCATGCTGCTGGTGTTGTCGTCCTGCACCATACGGCCATTCAGATACGTACGGATCGCCAGCACATGCGGATCGGGAATTTCATCCGTGGTGGTCAGATAAGGACCGAACGCGCCGGTTTTCTGCCAGTTTTTGCCTGCGGTAAACCAACTGTGCTGCCAGTCACGCGCAGAGCCGTCCATGTAACAGCTGTAACCCGCGACATGAGAAAGCGCGACATCCTGAGCAATATTCTGTCCGCCTTTACCGATAATGACCGCCAGTTCGCCTTCATAATCAAACTCGCTGGAATAATGCGGCTTGATGACAGGCGTCGCGTGTCCAGTTTGCGAATCCGCAAAGCGCACAAATAGCGTTGGCGCGGGATTCAGTTCATTAAATTCCTGACGTTTAGCGGCATAATTCATTCCCACACACAGTATTTTCCCTGGCGCGGTAATAACCGGTAAGAACGTCACATCTGCGACCGCAATATCCGGTGTACTCATACTGAGTTCATGCGCAACCTGTAATGCATTCTGCGCCAGTAATGCTTTCAGATCGGGGTAACGGTGACCAATTTTACTGCCGAGATCGATTAATCCCGTTGGCGTATAAATGCCGTAACTGTCTTTACCGTTATAACGATAGCTTGCAAGTTTCATAATATTTCCTGTGCAAAATAAACCCACGCGTATTGGCGGTTTTTATTTCGTTAACTCACTTATTTCTTCAACACACTATTTTCTGGCTCGGTACCTTTTATTTTCTGCATGACATCAGACTAAAAAGTTGGCGAGCACCAGCAGTGAAACCGAAACGTTAATCGCGCCGCCGATACGTGTGGCAATCTGCGCGAAAGGCATCAGCACCATACGGTTACCTGCCGTCAGAATCGCAACGTCACCGGTACCGCCCTGTCCGCTCTGGCAGCAGGAGATAATGGCAACATCAATTGGGTGCATACCGATTTTTCTACCCACAAAGAAGCCAGTCGCGACCAGCGTTACCACGGTAGAAATAATCACCAGCAGATTTTGAATCGTAAAAGCGTTCACCAGTTCCTGCCACGGCGTAATCGCCACGCCAACGGCAAACAGAATCGGATACGTCACAGAGGTCTGGAAGAATTTATAAACGACCTGAGAGCCTTCCAACATTTTCGGTGAAACGCCGTGAGCCAACTTCACCAGCACCGCAGCGAACAGCATGCCAACCGGTGCAGGCAGGCCAATCACTTTGTGGCCGAGCATGCCCACCATATACAGCAGGATGGCCAGCAGCGCGCCTGAGGCAATGGTCGTAACGTCTGCTTTGCCGCTAAAAGCAGAAGCCGGAGTGCTGCTTGCGCCGCCGCCCAGATTATTGCCTTTATTCGGCATCAGCTCACCTTCACCGGTCAGGTGTGGATAGCGTTTACCCAACTGATTCAGCACGCCCGCGAGGATGATGGCAGTCAGGCTGCCCAGCATCACGATAGGTAAGACGCGTCCCAGCGCAACGCCCTGATCCATATGCAGAATCGTGGCATAACCGATAGACAGCGGAATTGCACCTTCACCCACTCCGCCCGCCATAATCGGCAGAATCAGGAAGAAGAAGATTTGGAACGGATCCAGGCCGAGCGCAATACCTACGCCCATGCCCACCAGCATCCCGGCAACCTCACCGCACAGCATAGGGAAGAAAATGCGCAGGAAGCCCTGAATCAGCGTCTGCCGATTCATACTCATGATGCTGCCGACAATGATGCAGCAGATGTAGAGATACAGGATATTGGTACTTTTATAGAACTTGGTCGTGGATTCAACAACAACGTCCGGCAGCAGGCCATAATGCACCATCGCCGAAGGAATGAAGGTCGCACAGATTGCCGCTGCCCCCATCTTGCCGATAATTGGCAGACGCTTGCCAAATTCACCACAGGCAAACCCGAAGAATGCCAGCGTCGCCACCATCACAACGATGTCGCTCGGCAGCTTGCCGTTCAGGCAGTCGATACCGATTAATACCCCCGCCAGCACAAAGAGCGGCACCGGAATAATACCTACTTTATAGGTATCAAGAATGTGCCACCATTTTTCCTTTAATGAGACCTTCCCAGCCGTCTCATTATTTACAACAATATATGAATCATCAGTCGTACTCATAACTCACTCCCCGTTTTATTTTGTCAGCGCATCATAGGGGCCAGGTGCATATTATTATGTGATTCCCTTCAAATTAAAAAATGAGTTTTAAAGGTGTTTATGGTTTTTATGGTTTATATTCGAAAATCGTTTATTACGCAGGCAGTTAGCCGAATTTACACTCAAAATAAATTTTAAGGTTTTTATGGTGTTTATGGTTTTTATTTCCTAAAAATGATTATGTTGATAAAAAGTAATTAAGTTGTTTGCTAAAGAAAAAAGAGTCGTTTAATTTTATCTCTTTATTCTTACTGCCATAGTGGTAGCAATCTATTTAAACGTGTTATTGCTCACAAGTTTTTTCCTCTCAGTCCATTCTTATTACCTTTCGTGATAAATTCAGCAGCTATTTCTCGTTTACCGTCAGGCAACCACACATCATGAGATTGAGACTTTCCTTTCATATCAAATTATTTATCTATTTGATCGTCTTCTTCTCTATGTTACTTCTGATGACAGGCATTTATTATTACCACGATATCGATAAGCAACTGTATTCCGAACTGGGTACGCGCGCGCAGGTACAGGCCAGAGAGATCGCCATCATCCCGACGCTGATTGAATCGGTAAAAAATAGAGATATCAAACAGATATACAGTCTCGCTCAGCAATTAAAACAGCGTAGCGATGCCAGCTATATCGTGATCGGCGATAATCAGGCACGTCATCTGTTTCATTCTGAATACGCGGAAAGCGACAAGCTCGTCGGCACGCAGATGGTCGGCGGTGATAATTTCGACGTATTAGCGGGAAAAAGCGTGATCACCGTGCGCCACGGCAGCATAGGCGTCTCACTACGCAGCAAAGCGCCAATCGTCGCTGATGGTCAGGTTATCGGTATTGTCTCTGTTGGTTATCTGAAAACTCACATCGACAACCTGACGTTCAGTAAGCTGGCGCATATTCTGCTGGCGATTCTGGCGCTGTTTGTCGCGCTGTTTATCTTTTCCTGGTGGTTCTCGCGGAATCTGAAAAAGCAGATGTTTGGCCTCGAACCCCTTGAGATTCGCATGCTGGTCAGACAGCAGAAAGCCCTGCTCGAATCGATCTACGAAGGGGTTATCGCCATCGATAAACAGCACCGTATCGCTGCCATTAACCATGCCGCCAAAGAAATTCTCGGGCTGAACGCCCCCTCTTATCTGTTGCGCGGCAAGCCGATTGATACCGTGATTAAACCCGTGCCTTTTTTCTCCGGCGAGTCCATGTGGAACAGCGATACCCACGATGAGATCTGTCGCTTTAATCACGCCACCGTGATTGCCAGCCGGGTGCGAATTATGCTGGAAGACGAGCTTCAGGGCTGGGTCATTAGCTTCCGCAGTAAGAACGATATCCATACGCTTAGCATGCAGCTCAGTCAGGTGAAGCGTTACGCGAACAGCCTGCGCATTCTGCGCCATGAGCAGTTGAACTGGACGGCGACGCTGGCCGGGCTGCTGCATCTGAAACGCTATGACGAAGCGATCAAATATATTGAAGCGCAGTCGGAAAGCGCGCAGGTGGTGCTGGATTTTGTTTCCCGCCGCTTCTGTTCACCTGCGCTCTGTGGGCTACTGCTGGGTAAGTACGCGACGGCTCGGGAAAAAGGCATCGAAATTGTTTTCGATCCACGCTGTCAGCTCACCCATATTCCCCCCGCGCTGAGCGAGACGGAGCTCATGTCCATCATTGGTAATTTGCTGGATAACGCGATGGAAGCCACATTAGCCACAACAGCGCCACATTATCCTGTCGAGGTGTATATCTATGACAGCGAACAAGAGCTAGTCATTGAAGTCGCCGATCAGGGAACGGGTATCGATCCGGCGATTGCCGATAGCCTGTTTGAAATGGGTGTAACCAGTAAAACGCAGGGCGATCACGGGCTAGGGCTGCATCTGGTGGCTAGCTACGTTAATCAGGCGCAGGGAATTATCGAAGTTTCGGCCAACCAGCCGAATGGCAGCGTATTTTCTCTATTTATACCGATATCCCCCCAATGATTTGAGCGACGTGTATTGAACAACGTACAGGCCACTTGAGGTATAACGGGTGCCAGATTTTATTTTATGTTTCAGATAATAACAGGGATTCACACCATGCAGCACACTGAACATTTCGATGTCTTAATCGTTGAAGATGAAAGTAAGCTGGCAACTATTCATGCTGAATTTATTGAAAAACATTTCAATCTGCGTGTCGTCGGGATTGCCGCTACGCTTTTTGAAGCCAAAAAACTCCTTCAGCAGCACAGGCCACGCCTGATTCTGCTCGATAACTATTTGCCCGACGGCGAAGGGGTGTCGCTGATTGAAAGCCAACTGCTCAAAGGAATGGACTGTTCCGTCATCTTTATTACCGCCGCCAGCGATATGAATACCTGCGCGCAGGCCATTCGCTGTGGGGCTTTTGACTATATCATCAAGCCACTCTCCTACCCGCGGCTGCGCTCTTCACTGGAGCGATTTATTCAATTCGTGAAGACTCAGCACACGTACAAAATTGTCGATCAGCAGAACGTCGATATTCTCTATCAGCTGCAATCGTCCGGCGCCGCCCCCTCCTCGTCAGCAAAAGGCATTGAGGAGAACACGTTGGGGCTGATCAAGCAGATTTTTGCCAGCGATAGCGGTGAGGTACTGTATTCAGTCGATGATATCGTCGAAAAAACCGGGTTGAGTAAAACGACGGCACGCCGCTATCTGGAGTTTTGCGTTGAAAACCAGTTTCTCGATATCGAAATGCGTTACGGAAAGATTGGTCACCCACGTCGGCTGTATCGTACAAAGCACCCCCACTAGGTAGCCCCTATCCTCTGGCGGCGAATTTGTCACCAGAGGGTATCCGACACCACCAGGGACAGACGCCAATGTGAGACACATACGATAAAAAGTGCGAAAAAAGCCCCGGACAAAGAATAACCCCACTAATCAGTCTGTCAGATCTACCGATATTAAGAACAAATTTAACCATTCGTTATTTTCATCCCATTTATATTTCAATATATTTCTAATTCAGCTACTTTCTTCTCTATTTTTTAAAAATTAAAAAAATAATCACGATTCACTGTGTGTATTCTTAAACGATTGCAGTAACACATATTGGTAATTCAACCGGCGTCTGCTGTGCAGTTGTCCAGTCGCGAGAGATAAGCCTCACAAATTATTATTAGTTTCTTCTCTCACACTAAAAAAATTCATCATAAATCCGATAAGCACTATGGGTCATACCTTTATTGATTGTTACCGACACCAGTAATTTATCCCCGGAGAGATGTCATGTTCTTAGCCAAAAAAATCAGAAATCTTAAAATATCCCAAAAGCTTTATCTTGGGTTCGGGGTCATCCTGCTACTGGTCATCATTGCATCGCTACTGAGCGCAGGTCGCTTCAGAGAAATTCGTGATATTTATGAAAAAACCAATCTTATTTACAACATCAACATCGAAGTTTTTCAGGCCAAAATAAACCGCCTGAAGTATTTTTATTCTTATGATGAAAAATCGCGTGAAACCATGGCAGGCTTCGTTAAGCACGCATCAGAATTAACCACCGAAGCAAAAACACTCTCATGGAGCCCAGAAGGGGCTGCTCTCATCAATGACCTTGACCAGAACCTGACTGAATTCCAGAACGCTATCACCGAGATGGGAAAAGCCACGCAGCGCGTAGTAGAGAACCGCGACAAAATCAGCGCCGCCAACGGGCAAAACATTACCGCAGATTTTTACACCACACTGCGCCAACAGCCTTCTGATAGCGCCACACAGTCTCTGACTGAGGATCTGGCAACACAGGTTTCAGAACTGAAGCCGCTCTCCTACGAGTTGCAGCTTAAGCAAAATGCTGATGCCGCGAAGAAGCTCGATGAGGCTTTTAGCCGCGTTGACAGCAGCTATCAGGCTGCCGTTGCGGCGCTGACGCCTGAGCAGAAGGTTGCCGTAGAGGGCTTGCGAAGCTATGTCACCAGTTATAAAAAACTCAACAGTGATTACTTCCAGAGCGTCAACGACCTGAAAAAAGCAGAAGACGGTGTGAAGGTCGGCGGGGATAAAAGCAGCGCCTCCATTAAAGCGATTATCACTATCGTCAAAGAGAAGAATGACGCGCTGGCATACGGCTCCGCGACCATCACAATGATCATTGGCCTCATCGCCGTGGTGATCGGCATTATCATCTCGCTGCTGATTACCCGCCAAATCACCCGCCCCGTAATTCATAACCTTTCTCTGGCGGAAAAAATCGCCGCCGGCGATCTGACCTCAACGATCGAGGCTGACCGTGATGATGAGCTGGGCCAGTTAACGGCCGCCATGGGGCGGATGAATGAAAAGTTGCGCCATATGATCAGTGATGTGCGTGACAGCGTGGACAGCGTGTCCGCCTCTGCGGCCAAGATTGCCGCCGGTAATAGCGACCTCTCTTCGCGCACCGAGCAACAGTCTGCCGCCGTCGTGGAAACCGCCGCCAGCATGGAAGAACTGACGTCGACCGTAAAAAACAATGCCGAGAACGCCAAACAGGCGAGCCAAATTAGCACGGAAGCATCACAAAATGCGCACAAAGGCGGCGAAGTGGTACGAGATGTGGTGGATACCATGTCAGGCATTTCAGACAGTTCACGCAAGATTGCCGATATTACCGCCGTTATCAACAGCATTGCTTTCCAGACCAATATTCTGGCGCTTAACGCCGCTGTAGAAGCCGCAAGAGCCGGTGAACAAGGTCGTGGATTCGCCGTGGTTGCCAGCGAGGTACGGACGCTTTCTCAACGCACATCGCAAGCCGCAAAAGAGATCGCCAGCCTGATATCAGAATCGGTGTCACGCATCAATGTGGGCACACAGCTGGTCGCGAATGCGGGTACCGCGATGGATCAGATTGTCTCCTCCGTCTCGCGGGTTAACGACATCATGGGGGAAATCGCTTCGGCTTCCGATGAGCAAAGCCGCGGCATTGAGCAAATCTCCCGCGCCATCAGCGAACTGGACACCACGACGCAGCAGAATGCGGCGCTGGTGATGGAATCCTCGATCTCCGCTAACTCGCTGGAGGAACAGTCTGCCATCCTGGAAAGCATGGTAGCGAACTTCCGCCTATCCGATCACGAGGGGCGTAAACCAAAAGCCAATATCCCTGGTTTGCCGCCACAGCAGAAACGCCTGCTGCCTGCATCAAAACAATCGCAAGACTCCAGCTGGACAACGTTCTAACGCTCAACCTCTCAGCCCTGATATTCCGTCAGGGCTGAACTCAATAGAACAATATTATCTCAACGATAAATAAATCATCGAATAATCAGCTAGCTACGTTATTTTGTCATTATTAACATAAAACACTATGCATTTGCACAGCCTGCCTTGATACCCATCACAGAATGTTATTATCCCCGACTTTGACACTAACATCGCGATAACACAGCCCGATAACTCATAGTAGTGGGACATGAAATAGTAGTGGGACATGAAATTGAGTAGTGGAAAATGACATTGTCGTTCGCAGTGAAATAGCCGTCAGCAGTGAAATAGTGGTTAGCAATAAAACGTAGTCATTGTTTTTACTAAAAAGCGTCATACATGGAGAGTTATAATGCAGCATCTTGCCAGTCGAATTCGTAACACAAAAATTGCTCATAAGCTGTATGCGGGATTTGGCATTATTTTATTACTCGTGATTATTGCCTCATCGCTGAGTACAAAAAGATTTAAAGACATTAAAGATATCTATGAAAAAACCAATCTTATTTACAGCGTCAATATTGAGGTATTTCAGGCAAAAATAAATCGCGTTAAATATTTCTACGCGCCCGATGAGAAAACAAAAGATATTCTGGCAAATTTTGTTAAAAGCGCGACCGATTTAACAGACAGTGCAAAAACGCTGGACTGGAGCGCCGACGAGTCAGGCCACATTAACAGCTTAAAAGAAAATTTAGAGGGTTTTCAGACCTCAGTATCCGCTATGTCCGTGGCGACGCAAAAGGCCGTTGGGATTCAGGACAAAGTCACCCAACTGCATACACAAGCCACGCTAGAGCCCGTTACACAGGCCATTCATAGCACCAGTTCATTCCCCGATAACGATGCTTATTACGCTCTTAGCAAGTTGGCTTTCTTGTTAAGTGAAGTACAAAAGCTGAGTTATGAACTGCAAATAACAAAAGATGAGAAGACATTAACGGCACTGAATAACCGTTATGCCGAAACGGAATCAGCCTATCAGGCACTGCCGATTTTACCTGCCGACCTTAAAAGCCAGGCCGATGCATTACGAAATAACATTAAGCAGTACCAACAGCTTAATGCAGACTATTACACCGCGTTCGATGACGTGAAAAAAGCAGAATATCTGGTCATGAGAGCCGGAACGAAAAGCAGCGCAGATATCAACGCGCTGACGGCTATTATCAAAGCGAAAAACGATGAACTGGCCTATCATTCCGCTACCGTTACGATGATTATCGGCCTTATCGCCGTCATCATTGGTATCATTATTTCGATCTACATCACCCGAATTATCACCAGACCTATCATTCATAACCTGTCGCTGGCGGAACGTATTGCCAGTGGCGATCTCACGACCTCGATTCATACCGATCGTCACGATGAACTCGGTCGGCTTACCCTCGCGATGGGCACGATGAATGAGCAACTGCGCCACGTTATCTCCGAAGTGCGAGACAGCGTCGGCAGCGTCAGCCAATCGGCAAGCAAAATCGCCACAGGCAATAGCGATCTTTCATCACGTACCGAGCAGCAGTCGGCCGCCGTAGTGGAAACCGCAGCCAGTATGGAAGAACTGACGTCGACGGTGAAAAACAACGCCGATAACGCCAAGCATGCCAGCCAGATCGCCGCCGATGCCTCCAAAAATGCCCTTAAAGGCGGTGAGGTTGTGAAACAGGTTGTGACGACCATGGACAATATCGCAGCCAGCTCTAGGAAAATCGCCGATATCACCACCGTCATCAACAGCATTGCCTTCCAGACCAACATTCTGGCGCTGAACGCCGCGGTAGAAGCCGCACGCGCCGGCGAACAAGGCCGTGGTTTTGCCGTTGTGGCAGGCGAGGTCCGCAGTTTGTCGCAGCGCAGCTCTCAGGCAGCCAAAGACATCGAAGCTCTGATCTCAGAATCGGTCGAACGTACCAGTGCGGGTAGCCATCTGGTTGCGGTTGCCGGAGAAACCATGGAGCAAATCGTTGCTTCCGTATCTCGCGTGAACGACATCATGGGGGAAATCTCATCCGCCTCCGAAGAACAGAGCCGGGGGATTGGACAAATTGCACAGGCCATCAGCGAGCTGGACACCACGACGCAGCAGAACGCCTCGCTGGTGATGGAATCCTCTATTTCCGCCAACTCGCTGGAAGAGCAGGCCGTGTTGTTAGAGAAGTTACTCGAACACTTCCGCGTGTCCCAATCTGACAACCGCACCGCTTCACGTACATCATCGTCTACGCCACGACATGCGTTGCCAAAACGTGTGTCCACGGCGGACAAGAAAACCGCTTCGTCAGAAAGTGACTGGACGTCATTTTAACCTCTCACGCCCGGATAACCTCATGCGCATCCGGGCGTATCAAGCACCCTATCCGTAGTATCAAAAACCGTGATATCAAAATCCGTGATGCGCGTTGCGGTCAGTTCCGCTAACCTTCGTTCAACGGCATTGTTGAAGGATTAGGGTATTGATAGTCAAACCCAAGTTCATGGCAGATACGCAGCCCATCAACAATCCGGCCCTGATCGCTCTCGGTCACGGGGGCAAACTGCGGTGGAGACAGATGCAGTCTGCGCGCTTGTTCAGGATAAAAATCCTGTCTGGCCGGGTGCTCTGCTGCACACAGGTTATAGATATGTCCACCGTTCGGTAGCTTAAGCAGCAGCAGAATGGCCGCCAGCACATCTTCCTGATGCACCAGATTCACGCCATGATTGCCACGCGGCAGATTGGTTTTACCGGCAAGAAAACGTCCGGGATGGCGATCGCCGCCGACGAGTCCCGCCAAACGCAGGATATCCACCGACGTATCAGGCAAATGCTGTAACCACTGTTCGAGGGACGCCAGCGTCTTCCCAGCGATCGTCGTCGGCCGTAGCGGCGAGTTTTCTCTTACCGTGCCGCTGCCATCACCATAGACCGAGGTTGAACTGGTAAAGATAATGCGCGGGACATGAAACACACGCGCCATATTCACCAACTGCTGTACCGCTTGGGCATACCCTTCCCCCCCCTCCGCCGTTCGGCTGGCGGGCAACGTCACGATCAAGACATCAACCTGTTGTAATAACGCACTAAGCTCGTCAGCGTCACATTCCAGTTCTGGCGTCAGAGACAATTGATAGCACTCAATGCCGCTCATACGTGCGGCCTCAACGCCGTCCTGAGTGGTTTTTGTTCCCGTTACGTGGTAGCCGTGTCCATTTAACGCCAGAGCCAGCGGCATACCCAGCCAGCCCAATCCAACAATCGATACTTTTTTCATCAGCCGTTCTCCCCTGCAAGGAGCTTGTTAAGTAACACTACGCACGTCTACAGAGTAAACGGCTTTCATACCTATCGCTACGGCTGCCTGTCCGATTTCAGCAACCCTTTCTGCCTATCACAAGCCGACATCCCGTGCGGTTAGGCAGGCGCATCACACAACCCAAAATGAACTGCCTACATCTGCTAAAAAAATGTTGCACAACAACCCGAACATGGTTTAGGTTATTCGACAGACAAATCGTTATTGATTTAATAAATACTGACACAACCAAGAGACAACTTATGACACGCGTTCTGTTTAACCACCATCATCACCATCATCCTGATTAGTCTTTCGGGCAGTTGGTGCTGGAAGACGTTAAGATCTTCCAGTGGCGCAGAACACAAAGAGAGCCCTCGGAAGATCATCTTCCGAGGGTTTTTTTATGCGCGCTATCCTTGCGCGCACCTTGCAGGCCGTTGCTATGCAACGTTAAAAAACGTTCCCGACGTTTTTTATGCTCGCTCTATTTCCAAAAATTTAAATTTGACAGGTTAATGAGGTTTCCATGCTGGATAAAACACGTTTACGGATAGCAATGCAGAAGTCAGGCCGCCTGAGCGACGATTCACGCGAACTGCTGGCGCGCTGCGGGATCAAAATCAACTTACAGCAACAGCGTCTGATCGCGTTCGCAGAAAATATGCCGATTGATATCCTGCGCGTGCGCGATGACGATATCCCCGGTCTGGTGATGGATGGCGTAGTCGATCTGGGCATCATCGGCGAAAACGTGCTGGAAGAAGAACTGTTAAACCGCCGCGCTCAGGGCGAAGATCCGCGTTACTTCACGCTGCGCCGTCTGGACTTTGGCGGCTGCCGCCTGTCGCTGGCGATGCCGCTGGACGAAGCCTATACCGGTCCTGAATGTCTGCAAAACAAACGTATCGCCACCTCTTATCCTCACCTGCTCAAACAATATCTCGACAGAAAATCTGTCAGTTTCAAATCCTGTCTGCTTAACGGTTCCGTTGAAGTTGCGCCACGTGCCGGTCTGGCCGATGCTATCTGCGATTTGGTATCAACCGGTGCCACGCTGGAAGCCAACGGCCTGCGTGAAGTGGAAGTGATTTACCGCTCCAAAGCCTGCCTGATTCAGCGCGACGGCGAGATGCCAGAAGAGAAACAGCTGCTGATCGATAAACTGCTGACCCGTATGCAGGGCGTGATTCAGGCGCGCGAATCAAAATACATCATGCTGCACGCGCCTAGCGAACGTCTGGAAGAAGTCATTTCCCTGCTGCCCGGTGCCGAGCGTCCGACCATTCTGCCGCTGGCGGGTGACCAAAGTCGCGTCGCCATGCACATGGTCAGCAGCGAAACGCTGTTCTGGGAAACGATGGAAAAACTGAAATCGTTGGGAGCCAGCTCCATTCTGGTTCTGCCTATTGAAAAAATGATGGAGTGATGGCGATGGCTGATAACACCAACAGCACCGGCAGTTTCAGCACGCTCGTCGACTGGCAGCGCTGCTCAGCAGAAGAGCAGCGTCAGCTACTGACTCGCCCGGCCATTTCCGCGTCAGACCGCATCACCGCCATCGTGAGCGATATTCTGGCAAACGTAAAAAGCCGTGGTGATAGCGCCCTGCGCGACTACAGCGCCCAGTTTGACAAAGTTCAGGTAGAGGCGATTCGCGTCACCGATGCCGAGATCGCCGCAGCCGCGGCGCGTCTGGGTGATGACGTCAAACAGGCGATGGCGATCGCCGTGCGTAATATCGAGACATTCCACAACGCGCAAAAGTTGCCGGCTGTCGATATCGAAACGCAGCCGGGCGTGCGCTGCCAGCAGCTCACTCGCCCTATCGCAACGGTCGGCCTGTATATTCCTGGTGGTTCCGCCCCGCTGCCGTCAACCGTGTTGATGTTGGGAACGCCTTCGCGCATCGCCGGCTGCGGTCGCGTCGTACTGTGCTCGCCGCCGCCGATTGCCGATGAAATTCTGTATGCCGCCCAACTGTGCGGCATTAAAGAAGTCTTTCAGCTCGGCGGCGCGCAAGCGATTGCTGCGATGGCGTTTGGCACAGAGAGCGTGCCGAAAGTGGACAAAATTTTTGGCCCTGGCAATGCGTACGTCACGGAAGCCAAGCGTCAGGTTAGCCAACAGCTTGATGGCGCAGCCATTGATATGCCCGCTGGCCCATCCGAAGTGCTGGTGATCGCCGACAGCGGCGCAACGCCCGCGTTTGTTGCCTCCGACCTGCTATCGCAGGCAGAGCACGGCCCAGATTCACAGGTCATTCTGCTCACGCCAGACGCGGCAATGGCTAAAGCCGTGGCGGACGCCGTTGAAGAACAGCTCACGCAACTGTCCCGTGCAGACATCGCGCGTCAGGCACTTGCCAGCAGCCGCGTCATCGTCGCACGTGATTTGGCGCAGTGCGTTGAGATCAGCAATCAATATGGCCCAGAGCACCTGATCATCCAGACGCGCGATGCCGAATCACTGGTTGATAGCATCACCAGCGCCGGTTCCGTGTTCCTTGGCGACTGGTCGCCGGAGTCCGCTGGCGACTACGCCTCCGGTACTAACCATGTTCTGCCGACCTATGGTTATACCTCAACCTATTCAAGTCTGGGTCTGGCCGATTTCCAGAAGCGCATGACCGTACAGCAGCTCACGCCGCAGGGGTTACTGCAACTGGCACCGACGATAGAAATTTTGGCACAGGCCGAACAGCTGACTGCCCACAAAAACGCCGTTACCCTGCGTGTCGCAGCACTGAAGGAGCAAGCATGAGCAGCATTGAAGAACTGGCACGTGCCAACGTCCGTGCGTTAACCCCCTACCAGTCTGCCCGTCGTCTAGGCGGCAACGGCGATGTCTGGCTGAATGCCAATGAATACCCTGAAGCACCGGAATTTCAGTTGACGTTACAAACGCTGAACCGCTACCCGGAATGTCAGCCGGTACAGGTCATCAACCGTTACGCCGAGTATGCGGGTGTTCAGCCCGAGCAGGTTCTGGTCAGCCGCGGTGCCGACGAAGGGATCGAATTATTGATCCGTGCGTTCTGCGAACCGGGGAAAGACGCCATCCTGTTCTGTCCGCCAACCTACGGTATGTATGCCGTCAGCGCCGAGACGTTTGGCGTGGAACGCCGCACCGTAGCCAGCAAAGCAGACTGGCAGTTGGATCTTGAGGCGATCGAGGCACAGCTGGACGCCACCAAAGTCATTTACGTTTGCAGCCCGAATAACCCGACCGGCAACCTGATTGCGCAGGAAGATTTACGTCAGTTGCTCACGATGGCACAGGGAAAAGCGCTGGTCGTTATCGATGAAGCCTATATTGAATTCTGCCCGCAGGCGACTACCGCAGTCTGGCTGGACGAGTTTCCTCATTTGGTGATTCTGCGTACCTTGTCCAAAGCCTTTTCGCTCGCCGGATTGCGCTGTGGCTTTACGCTGGCAAACCCTGAAGTGATTCAGCTTTTGCTGAAAGTTATTGCACCTTATCCGTTGTCCACCCCTGTGGCGGATATTGCGGCGCAGGCGCTGAGCCGCGAAGGGATCGCCAAAATGAAGGCGAATGTTGAGGAGATTACGTCCGCTCGCCGCTGGCTGAGCGATGCCTTAAAAGGCATTCCCTGCATTGAAGAAATCTTCCCCAGCGAAAGCAACTATCTGCTGGTGCGCTTTACCGCCTCCCCTTCAGTATTTAAAACGCTGTGGGATCAGGGCATTATTCTGCGTGACCAAAATAAGCAACCGAGCCTTGCGGGCTGTTTGCGCATTACTATCGGCAACCGCTACGAATGCGAACGCGTTGTTGCTGCATTACAATCACTGCCGGGCATCAACGCTTAATTTTAAGGAGCTCACGTGGGCCAGAAATACCTCTTTATCGACCGTGACGGAACATTGATTGCTGAACCACCTGAGGATTTTCAGGTTGACCGTCTGGATAAACTGGCGCTGGAACCAGATGTCATTCCCTCGCTGCTGGCGCTGCAAAAGGCCGGTTATACGCTGGTGATGATCACAAATCAGGATGGGCTGGGAACCGAGAGCTTTCCGCAGGAAACCTTCGATCCACCACATAACCTGATGATGCAGATTCTGACATCGCAGGGCATCCAGTTTGAACAAGTGCTGATTTGCCCACACTTACCGGCGGATAACTGCGCTTGCCGCAAACCCAGAACCGAACTGGTCACCAGCTATTTGAATAATGGCCTGATGGATGTGGCAAATAGCTACGTCATCGGCGACCGCCAGACCGATATCCAACTGGCGCAAAACATGGGCATTACCGGCCTGCTCTACCAGCGCGGCGGGCTGAACTGGCAAGCGATTACCAACCAGTTAACCAAACGCAATCGCCATGCCCACGTTAACCGCGTCACGCGCGAGACCGCAATTGACGTGAACGTCTGGCTGGATCAGGAAGGCGGCAGCAAAATTAACACTGGCGTCGGCTTCTTCGATCACATGCTGGATCAAATCGCCACCCACGGCGGCTTCCGCATGAATATTGAAGTGAAAGGCGATCTGTACATTGACGATCATCACACGGTGGAAGATACCGGGCTGGCGCTGGGTGAGGCGCTGAATAAAGCGCTGGGCGACAAACGTGGCATCGGCCGTTTTGGCTTTGTCTTGCCAATGGATGAATGTCTGGCGCGCTGCGCACTGGATATTTCCGGGCGTCCGCATCTGGAATATAAGGCGGAGTTCAGCTACCAGCGCGTAGGAGACCTGAGCACGGAAATGGTCGAGCACTTCTTCCGCTCGCTGTCTTATTCCATGGCCTGTACGCTCCACCTGAAAACCAAGGGGCGTAACGATCATCACCGTGTGGAAAGCCTGTTTAAAGTCTTCGGACGCACGCTGCGTCAGGCAATTCGCGTCGAAGGTGATACGCTGCCGAGCTCGAAAGGAGTGCTCTGATGAAGGTCGTCATTCTTGATACCGGCTGCGCCAACCTCTCTTCAGTCACCTATGCCGTTCAGCGATTGGGGTATACCCCCGTAGTCAGTCGCGAGGCCGAGATAGTCCTGCAGGCAGATAAGCTGTTTCTGCCGGGCGTTGGCACCGCGCAGGCGGCGATGAATCAACTGGAAGAACGTGAACTGATCGCGCTGATCAAAGCCTGTACTCAACCGGTTCTCGGTATTTGCCTCGGCATGCAATTGCTGGGGACACACAGCGACGAAAATGGTGGCATCCCCACGCTGGGGATTGTCGATTCACCGGTGCAAAAGATGGTTGACCACGGCTTGCCGCTACCACACATGGGCTGGAATCAGGTGATTCCGAAGGCCGGACACCGTTTATTCCGCGATATCGATGACGGTGCCTATTTCTATTTCGTTCACAGCTACGCCATGCCAGTGTGCGAAAACACGATTGCCCAAGCCAACTACGGCGAAGCGTTCACTGCCGCGCTGGAAAAAGATAATTTCTTTGGCGTGCAATTCCACCCAGAGCGCTCTGGTGCTGCGGGTGCGCAACTGCTGAAAAACTTTCTGGAGATGTAGAGCGTCATGATTATTCCCGCATTAGATCTGATTGATGGACAGGTTGTCCGTCTGCATCAGGGTGATTATGGCCAACAGCGCCAGTACGGCAGCGATCCGCTTCCCCGCCTGCAGGATTACCAGCAGCAAGGGGCTGGCGTGCTGCACTTGGTGGATTTGACTGGCGCAAAAGATCCTTCTGCCCGCCAGATTCCGCTATTAACCACGCTGTTGGCTGGCGTTAGCGTACCGGTTCAGATCGGCGGCGGTATCCGCACCGAACAGGACGTGGAGGCGTTATTAAAAGCCGGTGCCAGCCGTGTCGTTATCGGCTCCACCGCCGTTAAACAGCCGGAATTGGTTCAGCAATGGTTCACTCGCTACGGTGCAGAAGCGCTGGTGCTGGCGTTGGACGTGCGTATTGACGCCAACGGCACAAAGTTCGTCGCCATCAGCGGCTGGCAAGAAAATTCTGACGCCACGCTTGAGCAGGTCGTCGAACAATATCTGCCGTTCGGTCTGAAGCATGTACTGTGTACTGACATTTCCCGTGACGGTACGCTGAGCGGTTCCAACGTCGAACTCTATCGTGAAATCAGCCAGCGCTATCCGCAGATCGCCTTTCAGGCATCCGGCGGCATCGGCAACCTGGAAGATATCGCCAATTTGCGCGGTAGCGGTGTGCAAGGCGTGATCGTGGGTCGTGCGCTGCTGGAAGGTAAATTTAACGTCGCGGAGGCTATTTCATGCTGGCAAAACGGATAATCCCCTGTCTGGACGTGCGTAACGGCCAGGTCGTCAAAGGTGTGCAGTTCCGCAATCACGAAATCATCGGTGACATCGTGCCGCTGGCGCAGCGCTACGCGCAGGAAGGTGCGGATGAGCTCGTGTTTTATGATATTACCGCCTCTTCCGATGGCCGCGTGGTCGATAAAAGTTGGGTA
Source organism: Pectobacterium sp. 1950-15 (assembly GCF_037136835.1). Classification (NCBI taxonomy): domain Bacteria; kingdom Pseudomonadati; phylum Pseudomonadota; class Gammaproteobacteria; order Enterobacterales; family Pectobacteriaceae; genus Pectobacterium; species Pectobacterium sp. 1950-15. The sequence continues at coordinate 107,033 of NZ_JBBBQR010000007.1, forward strand.
TCCCGCGTTGCCGAAGTCATCGATATTCCCTTTTGCGTGGCGGGCGGTATTAAAAGCGTGGAAGAAGCAGGCCAAATTCTCTCTTTCGGCGCGGATAAAATTTCCATCAACTCACCAGCGCTGGCTGACCCTGAGTTGATTACCCGATTGGCCGATCGTTATGGCGTGCAGTGCATCGTCGTCGGGATTGATACCTGGCACGATGCCGCGACGGGTCGCTACCACGTTAATCAGTACACAGGCGATGAAGCGCGCACCAAAGTCACCACCTGGGAAACGCTGGATTGGGTAGAGGAAGTGCAAAAGCGCGGCGCGGGTGAGATTGTCCTGAACATGATGAATCAGGACGGCGTGCGCAACGGCTATGATTTACACCAGCTCAATCTGGTACGTGATGTCTGCAATGTTCCGCTTATCGCTTCCGGCGGCGCAGGCACCATGGAACATTTTCTGGATGCATTCCAAACCGCTCATGTAGATGGCGCGCTGGCAGCATCGGTGTTTCATAAGCAAATTATTAATATTGGCGAACTGAAACAATATCTTAAGCAACAGGGTGTGGAGATTCGAGTGTGTTAAGCGAAGAGTGCTTTCTAAACGACGAACAACGGAACCAACTCGATTGGGAAAAAACGGACGGCATGCTGCCGGTTGTCGTGCAACACGCGGTATCCGGTGAAGTGTTGATGCTAGGCTACATGAATCAGGACGCCTTACAGGCCACGGAGAAGAGCGGTAAAGTCACATTTTTCTCACGTACCAAGCAGCGGCTGTGGACCAAAGGCGAATCTTCCGGCCATTTCCTGAATGTCGTCTCGATTACGCCAGACTGCGATAATGATACGCTGCTGATTCTGGTTAACCCCATCGGGCCAACCTGTCATCTGGGCACCAGCAGCTGCTTCTCGCCTGCTGCCAGCGACTGGACGTTCCTCTACCAGTTGGAGCAACTGCTGGCCGAGCGTAAGCACGCTGACCCGGATAGCTCGTATACCGCACGCCTGTATGCCAGCGGCACCAAGCGTATTGCGCAGAAAGTGGGTGAGGAAGGACTGGAAACCGCACTCGCGGCAACGGTACATGATCGCGAAGAGCTGACCAATGAAGCCGCGGATTTAATGTACCACCTGCTGGTGCTGTTGCAGGATCAGGATTTAGATCTGGCGACCATCATCAATCGTCTGAAAGATCGCCACAATAAGTAAGCCTTTCCCCGCGTTATCGGTCAATGATAACGCGGGGCTTTAGCATGATGCGACGTTAAGAATGACCAGCGCCTGAATGCACTTTACGCCCCCCTTTCCAGGTTTCCAGAACCGGGATATCACGCATATCTTTGACCGGATTATTCTTATCTGCTGAGTCATAGGTCAGCGGAGAATCCGCCAGAATCACAAAATCAGCACATTTACCTGCAACGAGCGAACCGACCCACCGATCTGCATGACATTGCCAGGCGGCATCATAGGTTGCGGCTTTCAGCGCGGCGAAACGGGAAATCCGTTCTTGCTCACGCAACACAGCAGCAGTCGCCTGTTGAGGTGCGCCTTCCATCACTCGTGAAATAGCCTGTTCCATCATGCGCAGCGGGCCGAGCGGCGTAACACCGTTATCGCTGTGTAGCGTAATCCTCATCCCGTGATTAAGAGCGGATTGGCAGCGGTCGAGGTGATCTGCGCGCTCCTCTCCCAATATGGTTTGCTGAAATTCCCAGCCCCAATACCCCACATGACCAATCAAGAAACTCGGTGAAATACCGCGTAGCTTCATTTCAGACAGATGGTCATCGGTCAGCAGGGATGCATGTTCCAAACGATCGCGGCGCTGTTCATAAGTAGCCGATGTCACACCAGCCTCTTTAAATGACGCTAACGTCAGCCGAATGGCTTCATCACCATTCGTATGAATCATCAACGGCCATTTATGTTGCACAACGCTACCCACCAACGTATTGATGCTCGTGAGAGGATTGAAGTTGAAAGCACCAACATTTGTTTCACTCGGCGTTTTTTCATAGCGGCTGTTACAGCAATATGGCGAGGATTGATATCCCGTCAGCCCTTGATTAGAGCCATCCGAAATAATCTTGATATACGGTAAGTGAAAGTGTTCGTCACCGTATCCTGGGGAGTAAGAACCCACCACGTGACTCTTGAAATCACTATCACTTGTCACGAGCAGCGCGCCACCAATCCGCACGGGACAGCCCGGCAGATGCGCCCATTTGTCCAGAAAACTCACTTGATCGAAGCCCGGCTGAGTACCTTTGGGTTCAACGCCCGCATCGAGCATATAAGTCACACCGCGTTTACTCGCCACACCAAACAATGTATTAACCGCTTTAATTAGCATGAGTGCCAATTTTTCTTTGGGATAACTGCTAACAATGACATTCACGACAGGTTGTATCCCGTCAATTTCTTTCAGGATACCGTCCGATGGAGCAACAACGCCTTTAGTTTTGACAAGTTTAATGGCACAGGTATTGATATAGGCAATGTGCATCGAGGCATTGATGACAAAAACGGGTCGTTTATCCGTCACATAATCATCAAGAACGGCAGCATTAAATTCCTTCTCTCCACCAATAAACAAAGAGGGATCGGCGCCAAAGCCGACAAGCCAAGTATCGTTTTTGTCCGTATTCGATGTTGCTTTCTCAGCTAGATGGGATGTCACCCAGTCCCTATTATAATCTTTGCGTAATATCTGTTCTTCAAACGGGCTAACGTCATTGCCGATAGCAGATAGCATCGCCGTATTAATGATATGTACATGCGGTTCAATCAGGCCTGGCAACAGTGCTTGCTTACCTGATAATAGGTGCTCCGATGTGTTTTTCGGCATTTTGGCCTTCACATCTTGGTATGCCCCCGTTGCAACCACCAGTCCGTCATGAATCCCCATCGCTTCAACCGCCACGTCCTGCCCATCCTCTAGCGTCAGAATCGCTTTTCCAGGACTACCATCTTTATTTGGCGCAGAGCGGAATAATTTCGTTTCGGTAAACAGACTATTTTCTTCTTCCGGAATATCAATTGACGTTTTAGGGAGAAATGATTTCCACAGAGGACTGCAACAGGAACAGCTTATGCCGCCGGAATGACCACACGCTTCACTCATACACTTTCCTTATTTAGAGGTAACGCATTAGAAATGTTAATGTACCGAATGAAAAATAGGTAACAACCGTCAAAACTTCAACATCCAAACGGTTGGAAATCAAAAAATTCATATTTCGTGTGTGGACGGTCACTGAGTCGATCGAATAAGCGGGAAAGAAGAGGCGTGCAGCGTAAGATAGTCCCTGATTGGTTATCAGGCCAAATCATCTGTCGTGCAGCATTTCAGAAAAAAGAAGAAGAATGATAAGCATAAAAAAAGCACCCAATAAAGGGTGCTTCTATAAGGCTGGCATTTATGACTAACGATTAACCATAAATGTTAGCGCGGTCGCGGAGTTCCTTACCTGGCTTAAAGTGAGGGACGTACTTACCTTCCAGCTCAACTTTATCACCCGTTTTCGGATTACGACCTACACGCGGTGCACGGTAGTGAAGTGAGAAGCTGCCAAACCCACGGATTTCTATACGATCGCCTTCGGCTAACGTAGAAGCCATTTGTTCAAGCATTTCTTTCACTGCATCCTCAACCACTTTGGCCGGGATATGAGATTGCTGTCCAGCAAGCCTTTCAATAAGTTCAGACTTGGTCATAGCTCCTCCAAATGCGTGGCTATCAATAACCAGGATAACTGACTACCGTTACAAGAATGAGCAACTTACGTTGCTCATTCTACCGTTGTGATTACTCGCCTTTAGCTGCTTTGAACGCTTCTGCCATCGCGTTGGAGAAATTGCTTTCTTCAGGCTTGTTGTTGACAGTTGCGATTGCATCTTTCTCGTCAGCTTCGTCTTTCGCACGAACAGACAGGCTAACAACGCGGTTTTTACGATCAACACCGGTGTATTTCGCTTCAACGCTGTCGCCAACGTTCAGTACCAGTGTTGCGTCTTCAACGCGGTCACGAGAAGCTTCAGAAGCACGCAGGTAGCCTTCTACGCCGTCTGCTAATTCAACTGTAGCACCTTTGGCGTCAACTGCTGTAACTTTACCAGTAACAATAGCACCTTTCTTGTTAACAGACAGGTAGTTATTGAACGGATCTTCAGCCAGTTGTTTCACGCCCAGAGAGATACGCTCGCGCTCTGCGTCAACCTGCAGAACAACAGCGGCGATTTCATCACCTTTCTTGTATTCGCGAACGGCTTCTTCGCCAGCCACGTTCCAGGAGATGTCGGACAGGTGCACCAGACCATCGATGCCGCCGTCCAGGCCGATGAAGATACCGAAGTCAGTGATAGACTTGATTTTACCTTCAACGCGGTCGCCCTTGTTGTGGGTTTCTGCGAACAGCTGCCATGGGTTAGATTTGCACTGTTTCAGGCCCAGAGAGATACGACGACGTTCTTCGTCGATATCCAGAACCATCACTTCCACTACATCACCAACGTTAACAACTTTGGATGGGTGGATGTTTTTGTTGGTCCAATCCATTTCGGAAACGTGTACCAGGCCTTCAACGCCTTCTTCGATTTCAACGAAGCAGCCGTAGTCAGTCAGGTTAGTCACGCGGCCAGTCAGACGCGTGCTTTCTGGGTAACGTTTAGCGATAGCAACCCATGGATCTTCGCCCAGCTGTTTCAGGCCCAGAGATACACGAGTACGCTCGCGGTCGAACTTCAGCACTTTAACAGTGATTTCGTCGCCCACATTGACGATTTCGCTTGGATGTTTAACACGTTTCCAAGCCATATCAGTGATATGCAGCAGGCCATCAACGCCGCCCAGATCAACGAATGCACCGTAGTCAGTAAGGTTCTTAACGATACCTTTAACTTCCATGCCTTCCTGCAGGTTTTCCAGCAGTTGATCGCGCTCAGCGCTGTTTTCAGATTCGATAACTGCACGGCGGGAAACAACAACGTTGTTGCGTTTCTGATCCAGCTTGATAACTTTGAACTCAAGCTCTTTGCCTTCCAGATGCAGCGTATCGCGAACCGGACGAACGTCTACCAGAGAACCTGGCAGGAACGCACGAATGCCGTTCAGCTCAACAGTGAAACCGCCTTTAACTTTACCGTTGATAATACCGGTAACAGTTGCAGCTTCTTCGTAGGCTTTTTCCAGCGTCAGCCATGCTTCATGACGTTTAGCTTTTTCGCGAGAAAGCAGCGTTTCACCGAAGCCATCTTCGATAGCGTCCAGAGCAACGTCAACTTCATCACCAACCTGAATTTCCAGTTCGCCCTGTGCATTTTTGAATTGCTCTACCGGAATGGCAGATTCAGATTTCAGACCGGCGTCAACCAGTACGACATCTTTGTCAATAGCAACAACAACACCGCGTACGATGGAACCAGGACGGGTTTCGATTTCTTTCAGGGATTCTTCAAAGAGTTGAGCAAAAGATTCAGTCATGTTGATAATCTTAAGGGTTTCAATTTAACGTCCATCTGGCATCCTGCTCGATGGGGTTGTTTAACATGCCCCGCTGTGCATCCTTACAGCGAGGTAAAAATTCTGTGTTCTGTGATTACGCTAAAATTTCGCGGGCATAAGCCAACGCGCGCGCTATCACCTCATCAATTGTCATTTCCGTTGAATCCAGCACCAACGCATCGGCAGCCGGTACTAACGGTGCAACGGGGCGGTTGCGATCGCGCTCATCCCGTTCTTTTATCTCAGACAAAAGACGTTCAAAGTTAACATTAAAGCCCTTCCCCTGCAACTGTAGCATGCGACGTTGTGCGCGTTCTTCCGCGCTGGCGTCCAGGAAAATCTTCACTGGCGCATCAGGAAAGACCACCGTTCCCATATCACGACCATCGGCAATCAACCCCGGAGCCTCACGGAAAGCGCGTTGCCGACGTAACAAGGCTTCACGAACGCGAGGAAACGCTGCAGCCTGAGAAGCCGTATTACCTACCGCTTCGGTACGAATTTCGTGGCTAACGTCTTCGCCTTCCAGAATGACTTTTAGCTGCCCACCTTCGGCAACAAAGCGCACATCAAGATGAGAGGCCAGCGGGACCAGCGCGTCTTCCGAACCGATATCGACATGGTGGTGTAACGCTGCCAGAGCCAAAACACGATAGATAGCTCCCGAGTCCAGCAAATTCCACTGTAAAGCTTCAGCCAATGCCTTACACAAGGTACCTTTGCCTGCGCCGCTCGGTCCGTCAACCGTAACTACCGGTGCCATCACCGTCATTTCTCTCTCCTTTAATACTGGGAAGTTCCGCTTATGCCGTTTAGGGCATCACGGAGCCTCATTATACGCATCAATGCAAAGAAAGGTTACCCCAATGCCGGAATGGTGGGAAAAATAAGGCATTCTCTGAATGCAGTGCGCAATTCAGGAAGAAAAACAGAGCGCCGTTTGAGATAAACAGGGTAAGAAAAAAGGCACGGAGACCGTGCCTTAGAGAAGCATTAAGCCAGTTCGCTGAGGCGCGCCAGCTGTTCGAAGTAGTCGGGAAAGGTTTTGGCGGTACATTTCGGATCGAGAATCGTGACCGGCGTGTCCGACAGTGCCACCAGCGAGAAACACATCGCCATACGGTGATCGTTGTATGTCCCGATTTCTGCCGCTTTCAGCTTGGCTGGCGGCGTAATGCGAATGTAGTCGTTACCCTCTTCCACTTCCGCGCCCACTTTACGCAGTTCAATCGCCATGGCGGCCAGACGATCCGTCTCTTTCACACGCCAGTTATAGATATTACGCAGCGTAGTCGTACCGCCCTGTGCGAAAAGCGCCGCCGTCGCGATAGTCATCGCAGCATCAGGAATGTGGTTCATATCCATATCGATCGCGTGCAGTTCGCCGCGTTCACATTCAATATAATCCTCACCCCAGCGCACGATCGCCCCCATGCTTTCCAGAACATCGGCGAAGCGAATATCGCCCTGCACGCTATTACGGCCAACACCGGTCACGCGCACAACGCCGCCTTTAATCGCCGCGGCCGCTAGGAAATAAGACGCTGATGACGCATCGCCTTCCACCAGATAGTCGCCCGGAGAGCGATACTGCTGGCGCCCCGCAACAAAAAAGCGTTGATAGTTCTCATTACGCACTTCAATACCAAACGCTTTCATCATATGCAGCGTGATATCGATATACGGTTTAGAAACCAGATCGCCCTGAATGCTGATTTGCGTATCCTGCGCGGCCAGAGGCGCAGTCATCAACAGCGCCGTCAGGAACTGGCTGGATACGCTACCATCGACACTGATTTCGCCGCCCTGAAAACCGCCGTGCAGACGCAGCGGTGGATAGTTTTCCTGCTCCAGATAATCAATTTTCGCCCCGCCCTGACGCAGTGCGTCGACCAGATGCCCGATTGGCCGTTCTTTCATACGGGGTTCACCCGTCAGCACAATGTCGCCATCCGTCAGGCACAGCGCGGCAGCCAGTGGGCGCATTGCTGTACCCGCGTTCCCTAAAAACAGCTCCAGCGGTTGCGACGCCGTAAACGCGCCCCCCAGACCGGTAATTTCACACACGGTCCGATCGGAGGACAGATGGTATTCCACGCCCAGCGCCGTTAACGCAGTCAGCATATGGCGGACATCGTCACTGTCTAACAGGTTAGTCAGGCGGGTCTTGCCTTCGGACAAGGCGGCCAGCAACAGCGCGCGGTTAGAGACGCTTTTTGAGCCTGGAAGGTTAAGGGTACCGTTAATCAGTTTGATGGGTTGTAGGGTCAGGGATTCCTGCATGTAAAGCCTATTCTTTCAACGTGGACATAAAAACCCCGGCAAGCCCGGGGTTTATAAAAATGTATATACCCGTCATACTTCAAGTTGCATGTGCGTTGGCTACGTTCAAATACTCGGCCCGTCGTGGGCCTCGCCCTGAAGGGCCGCTGCAAGCAGCGTTCAAATCTGCTCCCGGCAGATTTGTCACCCGAATCACTTACTTGAGTAAGCTCATCGGGATGCCTTCTCTTGCCGCCTGCCTGAAACTCGAATTATTTAGGGTATAGCGAGGTCGTATTAATTAACCGTGGCGACGTGCGAAGTCAGCCATAAATTCAGTCAGCGCTTTCACGCCTTCCAACGGCATGGCGTTGTAGATCGACGCACGCATGCCGCCCACTACGCGATGGCCTTTCAGCGCATGCAAGCCTGCGGCAACGGATTCTTCCAGGAAGACTTTATCCAGCGCAGCATCCGCCAGCAGGAACGGTACATTCATACGAGAACGGTTCGCTACCGCGACGTCATTACGATAGAAATCATTACCGTCAATCGCGCTATACAGCAGGTCGGCTTTCTCCTGGTTGCGTTTTTCCATTTCAGCCAAGCCGCCGTGCTCTTTCAGCCATTTGAAGACCATACCGGACAGATACCAGGCAAAGGTCGGCGGCGTGTTGAACATGGAGTCATTGTCCGCCAGAATCTGATAATCCAGAATCGATGGCAGCTCGCGGCGCGCTTTACCCAGCAAATCGTCACGCACAATAACCAGCGTCAGACCTGCAGGGCCGATATTTTTCTGCGCACCAGCGTAGATCACACCATAGCGGCTGACGTCAATACGGCGAGACAGAATGCTGGAAGAATAGTCGGCGACCACAATTTTGTCGCCAAAATCCGGCTCTTCTTCAATCGCAATACCGTCAATAGTTTCATTCGGGCAGTAATGTACAAATGCCGCGTCATCAGACAATTGCCATTCACGCATCGGTTTAATACCGCGCAGGCCGTCTACACGCGTTTTCACATCAATGACGTTAGGCGTGCAGTACTTTTCTGCTTCATTGATTGCGCTGTGCGCCCAATATCCGCCGTCGATGTAGTCCGCCGTGGTACGTTCGCCCAGAAGATTTAATGGGACTGCCGCAAATTGCGCACGAGCGCCGCCGTGGCAAAAAAGCACTTTGTAGTTGGAGGGGATTTTCAGCAAATCACGCAGATCTTGTTCGGATTCAGCGGCAACCTGCATAAACTCTTTACTGCGGTGGCTGATTTCCATGACCGATGTACCCAGGCCATTCCAATTACACAATTCCTGTTCAGCACGACGCAGTACTTCAACCGGCAGCATTGCTGGACCGGCGCTAAAATTAAAAATCTGAGTCATTTCCCCTCACCACACCTGAAAAATAGCGGTTGTTTTATCACCGTTGTTACAAATACCATTTTTATAAACCTGTCGGTTATAAAAATACCGCTGTTACAAGATAGTAGTTATAACGGAACGACCGCCATAACCACACTACTTTTACCCTGCTATCGGTTTTATCACTCGTCAATCGCGGCTGCAACGCTTATTGCGCTTTCATTATGCAAAACGGCACGTTACGCCGTCTGTTCTTTTTCACTGTTGTCGATCTGTTATGAATAAATAGAGTCTGGACAGAAAAATCCGTATCATGCCGCTTCCGCTAATCTCGATAAGAGTGAACACCATGACTCAAACGTTTATCCCAGGCAAAGACGCCGCCCTGGAAGATTCCATCGCCCGTTTTCAACAACAGCTCCAAGACCTGGGGTTTAACATCGAAGAAGCGTCATGGCTGAACCCGGTGCCAAACGTCTGGTCTGTCCATATTCGAGACCGCGATTGCCCGCTCTGCTTCACTAACGGCAAAGGCGCCAGTAAGAAAGCAGCACTGGCTTCCGCGTTAGGCGAGTATTTCGAACGTCTGTCCACCAACTATTTCTTCGCTGACTTCTATCTCGGCAAGACGATCGCCAACGGTGATTTCGTTCACTACCCGAATGAAAAATGGTTCCCGATCCCGGAAAATGATGCATTACCGGAAGGCGTTCTGGATGCCCGCCTGCACAAGTTTTACGATCCTGAGCAAGAACTGAGCGCTAGCGATCTTATCGATCTGCAATCTGGCAATGCCGACAGAGGCATTTGCGCACTGCCGTTTACCCGTCAATCCGATCAGCAAACCGTTTATATCCCGATGAATATCATCGGTAACCTGTACGTTTCTAACGGGATGTCCGCCGGGAACACCGCCAACGAAGCCCGCGTTCAGGGGCTGTCTGAAGTGTTCGAGCGTAGCATCAAAAACCGCATCATTGCCGAGTCCATCAGTTTGCCGGAAATCCCGCAAGCGGTGCTGAATCGCTACCCTGGCGTGGTCGAAGCGATTGCGACGCTGGAAAAAGAAGGCTTCCCGATTTTCTCTTACGATGCCTCACTAGGCGGGAAATACCCGGTTATCTGCGTAGTCCTGTTTAACCCGGCTAACGGCACCTGCTTTGCCTCCTTCGGCGCGCACCCTGATTTCGGCGTAGCGCTGGAGCGTACCGTCACCGAACTGCTGCAAGGTCGCGGTCTGAAAGATCTGGACGTCTTCACCCCGCCGACGTTTGATGATGAAGAAGTGGCCGAACACGCCAATCTGGAAACCCACTTTATCGATTCCAGCGGTCTGATCTCCTGGGATATGTTCAAGAAAGAAGCGGATTATGAATTTGCCGACTGGAGCTTTAAAGGATCGACAGAAGAAGAATTCGCCACGCTAATGGCGATTTTCAAACAGGAAGATAAAGAAGTTTATATTGCCGACTATGAGCATCTGTCTGTTTACGCCTGCCGCATCATCGTGCCGGGAATGTCAGACATCTACCCTGCTGACGATCTGTTATTGGCCAATAACAGCATGGGTGCTCACCTGCGTGACACGCTGCTGGCGCTGCCTGATAGCAAGTGGGAAAAAGAAGACTATCTGGCGCTGTTGCAACAGCTGGATGATGAAGGGCTGGATGACTTCACCCGCGTACGCGAACTGCTCGGCATTGCCACCGGTAAAGATAATGGCTGGTTTACTCTGCGCGTTGGCGAATTGAAAGCGATGCTGGCACTGGCCGGCGGCGATCTGGATCAGGCGCTAAGCTGGACAGAGTGGACGCAGGACTTCAACGACTCCGTCTTTACGGCGCAGCGCAGCAATTATTACCGTTGCCTTCAGACCCTGCTGTTACTGGCACAGGAACCTGAGCGCGACCCGGCAGAATATTACGACGCCTTTACCAAAATGTACGGCAGTGAAACGGTCGATGCCGCCAGCGCCGCCGTGGCTGGCGAAGCCTGCTTCTACGGCTTGTTTGCCGTGGATGATACCTTCACCACGTTACCTGCACACCAGTCCCTGTTGGCGGCCTATGAGAAACTGCAACAGGCTAAACGTCGTTACTGGCAGGCAAAATAATGTCTGACTGAGGCAACCAGCGCGTCTTATATTGATGAATACGCGCTATGGCAAATAGCAATCTGCCTCTGTCCACCCTAAATAGCCCTTTATTTTAAAGGGCTATTTTTATTATCCACAGAGTCATATTTATTATTCGTAATGCATAATCAGAACATTGTTATTGAATGGTGAATTTTTAATTAAATTACGTCGACAAGGTGGTACTGAAATTCTACAAAACATGATTTTTATTAACGCTAAATCGGTAGGTTTAACGTATCCAATTCAACTCTTTTTGCAAAATTTAAAATATTTTTTTATAAAAAAATTCAAATACTTAACCAGAAAAATACGGTATCCAACCCTCCTCACCGCCTTGTTAATTTCTTGCAATATGATCCACGTCAAATTTTACCGTATACTGCTTTGTTAGTATCTCAATGCTGATAATTTTTAAGAGAGAGTTAGTGTGAAAGCTGACAACCCCTTTACTCTATTACTCCCGGCTGCAATGGCAAAAGTTGCTGAAGACGCCGGAGTTTATAAAGCTACCAAACAACCGTGTACGACGTTTTATTTGGCGATAACCGCGGGTGTATTTATTTCGATCGCCTTCGTCTTTTATATTACTGCCACTACGGGAACCGCGACGATTCCTTTCGGTATCGCAAAGTTGATCGGTGGTATCTGTTTCTCCCTTGGCCTCATGTTGGTTGTCGTCTGCGGTGCAGACTTGTTTACCTCAACCGTTCTCATCGTGATAGCCAAAGCCAGTGGACGTATTACCTGGAAGCAACTAGCCTATAACTGGGCAAATGTCTATGTCGGCAACCTGATTGGCGCGCTTTTCTTCGTTGGGCTTATCTGGTTCTCGGGAGAGCACATGGTCGCAAACGGCGCGTGGGGACTCAATGTCCTGCAAACGGCAGAACACAAACTGGAACATACGTTTGTTGAAGCACTGTGCCTGGGGATTCTGGCCAACCTGCTCGTCTGTCTGGCCGTGTGGATGAGCTATTCTGGCCGTACGCTTACCGACAAAATGTTTACCATGATTCTGCCTGTCGCCATGTTTGTTTCCAGCGGCTTTGAGCACAGCATCGCCAACATGTTCATGATTCCTATGGGCATCGTTATCAAGAATTTTGCGACGCCGGAATTCTGGAATGCCATCGGTATGGCACCGTCTCAGTTTGAACATTTAACCGTTAGCCACTTCATCACCGATAACCTGATTCCCGTCACTCTGGGGAACATCATCGGCGGCGGCGTAATGGTCGGTTTAACATATTGGGTAATTTATTTGCGCGGTGGAGACAAGCACCACTAAGGTGCAATCGGCCGCAACGTCGGGTTTTAAGAAATCCATATCAAAGGTAGGTGTAAAATGACCGAGCTGAATGAAAAATTGGCCAATGCATGGCAAGGCTTTAGCAAAGGTGAATGGCAGGATAACGTCAATGTTCGTGACTTTATCCAGAAAAACTACACACCGTATGAAGGTGATGAGTCTTTCCTGGCTGGTGCAACCAAAGCGACTTCTGCCCTGTGGGACAGCGTCATGGAAGGCATCAAGCAGGAAAACCGCACTCACGCCCCTGTTGATTTTGATACCAATGTTGCCGCAACTATCACGTCTCACGACGCGGGATACATCAACAAAGGTCTGGAAAAAATCGTTGGTCTGCAGACTGACGCTCCGCTGAAACGTGCGTTAATTCCGTTCGGCGGCATCAAAATGGTTGAAGGTTCATGCAAAGTTTACGGCCGTGAACTGGATCCTCAACTGAAAAAAATCTTCACCGAATACCGCAAAACGCATAACCAGGGCGTGTTTGATGTTTACACCCCAGATATCCTGCGTTGTCGTAAATCAGGCGTTCTGACTGGTCTGCCAGATGCCTACGGCCGTGGCCGTATCATCGGTGACTACCGTCGCGTTGCGCTGTACGGTATCGACTACCTGATGAAAGACAAGTTTGCTCAGTTCACTTCTCTGCAATCCAAACTGGAAAACGGCGAAGATCTGGAAGCAACAATCCGTCTGCGTGAAGAAATTGCCGATCAGCACCATGCCCTGAGCCAAATTAAAGAAATGGCCGCTAAATATGGCTGTGATATTTCTGGCCCAGCGACAACGGCTCAGGAAGCGGTTCAGTGGACTTACTTCGGCTACCTGGCTGCGGTGAAATCACAGAATGGTGCAGCCATGTCCTTCGGACGTGTGTCCACCTTCCTGGATATCTACCTTGAGCGCGATCTGAAAGCCGGCAAAATCACCGAAGAAGAAGCTCAGGAAATGATTGACCACCTGGTCATGAAACTACGTATGGTGCGTTTCCTGCGTACTCCTGAGTATGATGAGCTGTTCTCTGGTGACCCAATCTGGGCAACCGAATCTCTGGCTGGTATGGGTCTGGATGGCCGTACGCTGGTAAGTAAAACCAGCTTCCGCTTCCTGAACACCCTGTACACCATGGGGCCGTCTCCAGAGCCGAACATGACCATCCTGTGGTCTGAAAAACTGCCACAGAACTTCAAAAACTATGCCGCTAAAGTCTCCATCGATACCTCTTCTCTGCAATACGAGAATGACGATCTGATGCGTCCTGACTTTAACAACGATGACTACGCGATTGCCTGTTGCGTAAGCCCAATGATCGTTGGTAAGCAAATGCAGTTCTTCGGTGCCCGTGCAAACCTGGCAAAAACCATGCTGTACGCGATTAACGGCGGCGTGGATGAAAAACTGAAAATGCAGGTTGGTCCGAAATCAGAACCGATCAAAGGCGATGTTCTGGACTTCGACGAAGTGATGGATCGTATGGATCACTTCATGGATTGGCTGGCGAAACAATACGTCACCTCTCTGAACATCATTCACTACATGCACGATAAGTACAGCTACGAAGCGTCGCTGATGGCACTGCATGACCGTGACGTGTTCCGTACTATGGCGTGTGGTATCGCGGGTCTGTCTGTTGCTGCTGACTCCCTGTCTGCCATCAAATATGCCAAAGTTAAACCGATTCGTGATGAAGACGGTCTGGCTATCGACTTTGATATCGAAGGCGAATATCCGCAGTTCGGTAACAACGATGCTCGCGTAGATGAACTGGCTTGTGACCTGGTTGAACGTTTCATGAAGAAAATTCAGAAACTGAATACCTACCGTGGTGCAACACCAACCCAGTCTGTTCTGACCATCACCTCTAACGTGGTATATGGTAAGAAAACCGGTAATACCCCAGACGGTCGCCGCGCAGGTGCGCCATTCGGACCAGGTGCGAACCCAATGCACGGTCGTGACCAGAAAGGTGCTGTGGCTTCTCTGACTTCCGTTGCTAAACTGCCGTTTGCTTACGCGAAAGATGGTATTTCTTATACCTTCTCCATCGTACCTAACGCGTTAGGTAAAGATGACAACGTGCGTAAAGCTAACCTTGCCGGCCTGATGGATGGTTATTTCCACCACGAAGCCAGCATCGAAGGCGGTCAGCACCTGAACGTCAACGTCATGAACCGTGAAATGCTGCTTGATGCGATGGAAAACCCAGAGAAATATCCGCAGCTGACTATCCGTGTATCTGGCTACGCCGTGCGTTTCAACTCACTGACGAAAGAACAGCAGCAAGACGTCATCACCCGTACTTTCACTCAGTCAATGTAATTTCCATGACTGTCTGAAAAGGCGTAAAATAAAGGCTCCACATCAGTGGGGCCTTTTTCTCACCCCCGATTGTCGTTCAGGTTGTTAGCCTGTTTTGCCAGCCCGCTATATTGCTCTCACCATGTGGATGGCTCGCAAAACAGATTCGACGCAGCATCTGTCCTACGGTGTTTTTCTGTCAGCAATCTCTGCCAGATTAACACCTGCTTTCTTATGACTGCGCTCATAAAGACCGCTATTGTTCGGTCAAATTTGGAGAAAACCTCGCAATGTCAGTAATCGGTCGCATCCACTCCTTTGAATCCTGCGGCACCGTCGATGGCCCAGGCATCCGTTTCATCATCTTCTTCCAGGGTTGCCTGATGCGCTGCCTGTATTGCCATAACCGTGATACCTGGGATACGCACGGCGGCAAGGAAGTGACGGTGGAAGAACTCATGAAAGAAGTCGTGACCTACCGCCACTTTATGAATGCGTCCGGCGGCGGCGTAACGGCATCCGGCGGCGAGGCTATCCTTCAGGCCGAATTTGTGCGCGACTGGTTCCGCGCGTGCAAGGCAGAAGGCATCAACACCTGTCTGGATACCAACGGGTTTGTACGCCGCTATGACCCCGTCATTGACGAGCTATTGGACGTCAGCGATTTAGTGATGCTCGATCTGAAACAAATGAACGACGACATACACCAGAATTTAGTTGGCGTATCGAACCACCGTACTCTGGATTTCGCACGTTATCTGGCAAAGCGCAACCAGCGTACCTGGATACGTTATGTGGTCGTCCCCGGCTGGTCTGATGATGATGCGTCCGCACACAAGTTGGGTGAGTTCACCAAGGATATGACGAACATCGAGAAAATTGAGCTTCTCCCCTACCATGAACTTGGCAAGCACAAGTGGATAGCGATGGGTGAAGAGTACAAGTTAGACGGTGTTAAACCACCGAAGGCCGATACCATGGATCGTATTAAATCGATTCTTGAAAGCTACGGTCACAAGGTCATGTACTGATCTCTGATAGTTTCTGAAGAAATAGCGCGCTCATGGCGCGCTATTTTCATTGTAGCGAAGAGATATCCTGACACCGTTAAGCGCAGCGCTAAGCCAGATTTCCTGCTGCCTTGATTTTCACCTGTACCGCATTCCCCGGCAAATATGCCAACGGAATCTCCTGATAGTCGATGATTTCAACGCTGCCCGGCATCGCTCCCGTTTCTTCTGCAAGACAAACCGTTTGTTGCTGCAGCTCGCTTTTTATCTTCTCACGATCGTTATCCGGCATTTTCACTACGCGTTCAATCTGTGCGCCAACCTTTCCTAAGGCTACACCTACCGCATTTGCCGCATCAAAATGCAGCGGGCGCATGACCTGGCTGATACCCGATAAAACGTCAGGCAGTAAAATACTGCCACCACCAACAAGCACAGCGGGAATAGCCGCACTGGACGATTTGATCCGATCGATAGCACTTTCCACTTTATCAATCATCTGACGATAAGCCTGCTGGCAAAATACGTTATCCAACTCAGGAAGAGGGTGAGGAAGATCGGATGTCCATCGCTCGCAATGGAGTTGCAGCATGATATCGCTGAGCGTTAACGTCTCGCCGCCAAAGCTGACACCCTGCTCAAGAAGGCGATAACCGACGCTGTCAGGGCCAAGCGTGAGTTTCCCATCCGGAGACTGCCGCACACAGGTTCCCCCGCCAATGCCGATAGAAATAATATCCGGCATTCTGAAATTCGTTCGCACATCGCCCACTTCAACAGCGATAGCCGACTCACGCGGGAAGCCATTCACCAACACGCCAATATCTGTCGTCGTGCCACCGACATCAATAATCAGTGCATTATCCAGCCCGGAAAGGTGGCATGCTCCGCGAATCGAGTTCGTAGGCCCACAGGCCATCGTCAGAATGGGATATTGCTTCACCATACTTTCGGACATCAATGTGCCGTCGTTTTGTCCGAAGAACGGCGTAGCCTTAATACCATGTCGGATTAGCGCTTGCGTAAAGCCGCTAACAAACCGGTTTGCCGTGCTTTGCAACGACGCATTCAGGATCGTTGCGTTTTCCCTTTCCAGTAGTCCGGTGCTGCCTATCCGGTGGGACAACGATACGGAAACGTCAGGCAATGCAGCATTCACCCACTGGGCAACCTGCAGTTCCTGCTTATTATTGACGGGAGAGAATACGCCACAAATTGCCACGCTATCCACATGACCGCGCATCCTGTCACAAGCTGCTAATACTTCATCCTGCAGTACGGAATGAATCTCTCGGCCATCAAATTCATAGCCGCCATGAATTTGGTAGAAATGCTCGCCTAATGTCGTTTGCCACTCGTCATCCCAACCAAATAGTGGCGGAACGCTATCGCTGCTTGGCAGGCTCAGGCGCAATAATCCAACGCGATCCAGCCCTTTCCGCTCAACAATCGCGTTGGTGCATTGTGTTGTCCCCAACATCGCATAGCGAATATGCTGCGGCTCGATGCCTGACTGCGCCAATACTTCAGCAATCACCCGTTCGATGCCGCTATAAATATCCAGGCTGGTAGGAAATTTGGCCGTCGCAATACAGCGCAGGTCCGCATCTAAAATTGCCGCATCCGTGTTGGTGCCGCCGACATCAATCCCGAGTCGGTAATCATTTTTATGTAACATCGGGAAAGCCTCAGCGATTTGCAAGCTGTTCTATCGGCACATACTGCACCGGATAACCGAAATACTCCGGTCCCGCAACGTCAATCCCTTTTGGCGTTCGCCACTTGTCATTGCACGGATAGGCAATGACATCGACTCGCTGCCCATAACGTAAATGTTCCGTAATGATCGGACGTCCGGTTTCACTGTCTACTATGGAGATTAAATCAGGCACAACAGCCAGCAGATTATCCTGCGTAGGATCTGTCACCTGTGACGAGCGATAAGCAAGCAATAGCTCATTCTGGAAAAGCACCGTAAACGACTCACCCTTGTCATTCCCCATGCCATCCAACACCACTTTGCCCCGCGCAAAACCGCCAGTTGTACGCCGTGCTACATCAACAATTTTTCCTGATGCAACGATATGGCCATTCAGCACGGTAAGCAGAGACTGTACCGGATGGCTGCCCGACTGATGAGCCTCTCGCAGCGTTTTTCCGATATTCTTCGCTAGGGTAAGCGTCCCTTTGATGGCACTGCGCTTAAGCTGGCTACCGCGCAATGGATAATCGCACATGGCGCATGCAGCCCCCATTTGCTCCGAAATTATCCTAGCCAAACGTTCAGACCATACGCCATCAATAGGATTTAAGGTAACCGTGTTTCCCTTTTCATCTGCTAACGTATTTGGCGCCGAGGGTAAGCCATCAAGAAAAAAGGTCACCATCTGCGCTTCGGGGAACGCTCTCCCCATCGCATCACAATCAACAACAGGTAGACCTTTTGCTGCCGCAACGACAAACGGCATGAGTGAGTTGATACCACCAACTTCGATGGGGAATGTCGCCGCAATAGATCGTTCAAGCGCCTTTTCCATCGCGTCAAATGCCCGAACGAACTGGCTTGCTGACATGATTTTTTCAACAACTACCGTCGTTGCGCCAATCATACTGCACGGCACAAATACGTCATCATCTTTAATTTCATCTAAACCGAGTACAGGCACTTGGGCGGCATTTTTTAATGCATGCTTTGCCATCAAAGAACCTACATACGGGTCGCCGCCGCCCCCTGTACCGAGAACAGCGGCCCCTAGTGCTATATCATCAATTGTTTGTGCATTAATATAACGAGACATACTCTACCCAAGATCTCATGTTATCTGCGTAACACGTTTAATCTGCCAATTGAGGGAAAATTTTATGTATGCCGATATAAACCGCCATACTCACAATTACGCCATCCAGGGCAGAGATCGAGCTTATCGTAAATAAATCAAAAAAATCTGGGGAGGTTAACAGGCTCACAATACTACCAAGTGACCAGGATATAGCCGCCGCCACATTCAAGAATGAAGCCTCTGATACACTTTTCTGCAAACGTGAAGACTTAATAAAATAATATTCGACGAGATAAACACCCGCGATAGGAGAAATCAGTACACCGAGCAGTGACAAGAATTGAGTAAAGTTATTAATCATACCGTTGTAAGCTAACAACAGCCCGGCAATAGCCATTAGTACAACCAATACCGGTCGCGATAGCGCTCGAATAACAACAGACAGCCCCAGCGATGCAGAAACAAGATTAGTGCTATTTGTTGTCCACTGGGCAAAAATAAGCACCACAATAGCAGACATGCCTAAACCAATACTGAAAAATACCTCAACTAAATCTTCTGTACCGACCAGATGAGTCAGAATGAGTGCCACTAATATTGTTGAGCTATTTCCCAAAAAGAACCCTAATCCCGCACCGAGAAGCGCATCTTTACGGGTTTTAGCATAGCGGGCAATATCCGGTGACATCACGGCAGAGACTATCCAGATGGAAACGACATAAGAGATAGCGCTTCCCATACTAATTGGCGCTTTAATTATTGGGAGGGGTATTTCAGGGTGAGTATTCGCCGCTAAAACCAGACCTGTAATTATCAATATCAGCATAAGTGGAACACTGAATACGCTCAGTTTACCCAATGCCCTGACCCCCCAGATAGCGGTAGAGGTCATCAGCACCATGCCGAAAACTAAAATAAGAAAACGACCGGGTTCAAATTGATAATGGAGGAGTGCTTTTTGCAGCATCACACCAAAAAAATCGAGTTGAAAAGCAAACCAGCCAATCAATGATACGGCAGAGAAAATACCGATAATCTTTCCACCAAGACGCCCAAAAACGGAAATACTCAGTAGCGTTGTTGATAGCCCACAGCCATAACCGACGTTAGCACATAGTGCTGCCAACACCCCTAAAAAGGCAGAACCAATAAGTGTGGCGCTAACCGCCTGGGAAAAAGGAAGACCGCCGCTTAAGAAAGCACCGAGAAATAGACCTGAGATGTCAATTCCCATTGCCAGCCATATTAAAGCGATAACATACCAGCTTTTTCTGGCTTCAGCGGGGACTCGCTCATATTCATAATCATAGATTTGCCGTTCCTGTTGTTCTTTTTCAGGTACAGCGTTCCCTTGAGACATATTTCCTCCATTAAATAAGCAGCAAATAATTATTGTATCGTTGTGATATTTTATAGAGGTTGCCTGACGGCGTATAGAACAATGGTGCCGTCAGCAAGCTAACAACACCATTGTGCTTATGAGAGGCCCTGATGTGACGCATAAAACCACGCTTTTTGTGGCAACCACATCAATGATGTGGCGTGACAACAAGATAAATGGGTTTCATATCGATTAATACAGATATATTTTGATGTTAACATTCAGATATGTAATGTATGCGAAGGAAATGCTATGCGCTTAGATAAACTGGAGATCCGCTGGTTAAAACTTTTTTGTAAAATCGTTGAAAAACAAGGAATTACTAACGCCCAGACCGCAACAGGCTTAAGCCAACCCGTGCTGAGCCACTACCTGTCTCGCCTTGAGGATACGCTCGGACTCGTCCTGTGCGAACGTGGACGTGGAGGGTTCGCTCTTACAACAGAAGGCGAGGTTGTGTACCAGGAAGCCAAATCTGTTATCGCCACGTTGGACGACTTCGCAAATCGATTAGCACGGATCAAACATCAACTCATTGGCGAAGCTCGCATTGGCTGTTTGGATAACACCGTCACTCATCCTGCTAAAGTTATCTCGAACGCGATTGGAAAGCTGTACTCTCAAAGCCCAGACGTTGCTGTTGAGCTGGAGATCGGTGATTACACACCGCTGATGGAGCGTTTAAAAAACGGGCATATTGACATTATTCTGAGCGTCTTGCCGGATGATGTTCCAACAGATATCTATTTTCAGCCCGCTTTTGTCGAGAAAAGTTATTTTTATTCCACATCGGAAAATGCGGCAAGAATAGAAAAGGAATGGCGTGATGGAACGCTGAACCCGAACAGGTTGCTAATTGGCGGCCACGCATTGCACGAGATTAGTAAGCAGTTAGGCCCTGTAGCAAAGAAAGGTTTGCAAAATACTGCATGGAATGTAGAAGGCAGTTTATTGCTCTTATTAGCAGGCACACATGTTGGTTTCCTTCCTGACCATTATGCCGCTAAGTGGGTTGCAAACGGGCAACTTACAGCAATTTCACCGGAAAAACTCGGGCTAACCAGCATATTTTATCTGGTGAGAAACGCAAAACAGCGCCTTAGCCCGGTAGCTGAAGCGCTGTGGAATAACATGGTCGAAGCAGGACAAAGCTCGCTGGCCAGCCTCGATGTTGCTAGCTCAAGCAGCAGCTAACGGCGTTGGATGATGATCGGCTTTTCTGAGCAACATCATCAGGTAGATCATGGCAACAGCGGCAATCAGTACAAACAGCAAGCGATCGGAGTAGCTTTGCATCAATACCGCAGCAACGCTTGGCCCGCAAAGACTGCCAAGCGTGTAGCTGAGGAGCAAGGCCTGATTCATCGCGACCAGCTCATCAGGGCGTACTTTTTCACATGCCCACGACATGGCAACGGGATACAGCGTAAACCCTGCGCATCCCAGCAGGAACAGCGACGGCGCCATGGCATAGTGACTGAGGCTTAACATGGCAATACAGCCAATAATGACAACAAAGACCAATACCCGCAGAACTAATAGCCGCCCATATCGATCGGCCATACGTCCAATAGGCCATTGACCGATAATCCCAGAGCTAATCAGCAGCGCCATCCAGTATCCAACCTGCGCATCATTCATTCCCTGATGAGAGAGATACAGCGGCATCAGGCCATACAGCGATCCTAAAATTGCGCCGGAAATAATACAGCCATGTACGCCTAAACGCGCACTGCGATACGTCAGCATTTTCCACAGGCTAACAGACTTTTCTTGCTGTTCTGGCGGCGTAGGAAGACGAGTAAACAGTAGGGGCAATACGGCCAAAATAACCAGCGCGACCATCCACGGTAGCACGTTCAGCAATGCTGTCGGCAATACGCCAAGCAGGAGCTGTCCAATCACGCTACCGAGGTAATAGGCAATCATATACGCAGCCAGCAGTTGCCCTCGTTGCGTCGGCGTTCCGCTACACAACAAGGCGCTTTCAACCACGACCCAGATTAATGCACAGCCGATCCCAGCAAGAAAGCGCCAGAATAGCCAACTGCTAATATCCGTAGAAATACCGAGACCAGCAATCGCAATGCCAAATAATAAAGCGGCAAAATAATAGCTACGGTTAAACCCATAAAGCTTGATTAATTTACCGGCCACTAGCGTTCCAACCAGATTGCCACCGAAATAGGATGAGCCAACGAGGCCAACCTGCCAGACGGGAAGCGATTGATAACTCAGCCAAAGTGGTACCAACGTATTTAATACCGCGATACACACTGTCAGCAGCAAAAGTCCGCAGAGCAATAGCAGCACTGGGCGGGAATAAGCAGACATAGCGAAGTGGATAACCAAACAACCAGAGAAGAGTGAGCGCATCATGCCACTGCGTATATAAAAGTCAATCCGGGCAAAAAGTGCTAAAAGTCCTTTCTCAAATTATGAATTGAAAGAATTCATCAACGTCCACAGGAAGACCGCCACGCTTGAAAACGGAAAGAAGCTACTCAACTGATTTTACATCATTTTAAGCTTTAAAATTAAGTCGAGCGGGTTGTTTAAGGCAGAGAAGCTATTTTTACGATGAAAAAATATTACCGAATAGGGGCGTAAAAAAAGCGCCTTTAAACGGGCGCTTTTTTTCAAGTCACTGGCGATTAACCAATAAACTCCAGCCCGCCCATATATGGACGCAGCACTTCAGGAATTTCAATACGGCCATCGGCCTGCTGGTAGTTTTCCAGAACAGCTACCAGTGTACGACCAACTGCCAGACCAGAACCGTTCAACGTGTGAACCAGACGGGTCTTCTTGTCGGACTTGCTACGGCAGCGAGCCTGCATACGACGCGCCTGGAAATCCCACATGTTTGAGCAAGAGGAGATTTCACGGTACGTATCTTGCGCCGGCAGCCAGACTTCCAGATCGTAAGTTTTGGTGGAGCCAAAGCCCATATCGCCTGTGCACAGCAAGACTTTACGATACGGTAATTTCAGCAGTTGCAGTACCGTTTCGGCGTGCGTCGTCAATTCTTCCAGCGCCTGCATAGAATCTTCAGGGCGGACGATTTGTACCAGTTCAACCTTGTCAAACTGGTGCATACGAATCAACCCACGCGTATCGCGACCATACGAACCCGCTTCAGAACGGAAGCAAGGCGTGTGAGCGGTCATCTTCAACGGCAAGGATTCTTCATCAAGAATCTCGTCACGCACCAGATTGGTCAACGGAACTTCCGCCGTCGGAATCAGCGCATAGTTGCTGCTTTCCGCTTCTTCACTCAACGGTCGGGTATGGAACAGATCTTCACCAAATTTAGGCAACTGACCAGTTCCGTATAACGTGGCGTGGTTAACCAGATAAGGCACATAGGCTTCCTGATAGCCATGCTGTTGCGTATGCAAATCCAGCATGAACTGGGCAAGCGCACGATGCAGACGGGCAATTTGTCCTTTCATCACGACAAAACGCGCACCCGTTAATTTCACCGCAGCGGCAAAATCCAGTCCGGCAGCCATCTCGCCGAGTTCAACATGATCGCGCACAGGGAAATCATATTTGCGCGGCTCACCCCAGCGAGCCACTTCCTGGTTCTCTGTATAATCCTTACCAAGCGGTACGGAGTCGTCCGGCAGGTTTGGAATGGTTAACGCCAGATCGCGAATTTCATTCTGCAACTGATCCAGCTCGGCTTTCGCGGCATCCAGTTTTTCGCCTAATGTGTTAACTTCACGACGCAAAGGCTCGATATCTTCACCGCGTGCTTTCGCTGCACCAATCTCTTTCGATCGGGAGTTACGCTCTGCCTGCAGGTTTTCAGTTTCTACCTGCAATACTTTACGACGTTCTTCCTGCTTACGCAGGGTCTCAACATCCAGCTTAAAGCCTCTGCGAGCCAGTAACTTTTCGGCGACTGCGTCTAGCTCATTACGCAGTAAATTGGGATCGAGCATGCTAATCCTGTGCTTATGATTATCAAATGAAATGATGGCGTACACGGCGCGCTACGCGGCCGGTTTCAGAAAATACCGCAATAACCTTACCGCAACGCTTAGTTCAACGGTAGCGTTTTGTCAGGCTATTTTGATCCTGAGCGGCAAGCCAGGCGAGCTTTTCACCAATTTTGCCCTCAAGGCCGCGCGAAGTCGGCGTGTAATAGTGCGTATCCGCCATTTCCTGTGGAAAGTAGATCTCGCCGGCTGCATAGGCATTGGGTTCATTGTGTGCGTACCGATACTCTGCTCCGAGCCCCATTTCTTTCATCAATCGGGTCGGTGCGTTGCGTAAGTGCTCGGGAACATCATAGTCTGGCTTCTCGCGCGCATCCTGCATCGCCGCTTTGAACGCGCTATATACAGCGTTACTTTTGGGGGCACAGGCCAGATAAACTATCGCCTGAGCGATGGCACGCTCTCCTTCCGCAGGTCCAACGCGAGTGAAGCAATCCCAGGCGGAGATCGCCACCTGCATCGCTCGCGGGTCAGCATTGCCGACGTCTTCCGACGCAATCGCCAGCAATCGTCGGGCAACATACAGCGGATCGCCACCGGCGGTGATAATTCTGGCGTACCAATAAAGCGCCGCATCCGGCGCAGAGCCTCTTACCGATTTATGCAGCGCCGAAATCAGGTCGTAATAGCGATCGCCTTTATTATCAAAGCGGGCACTACGCTCGCCAGCAATTTCGTTGAGGAGCGCCGGCGTCAGGACTCGCATGCCTTGCGCGTCAATTTCCGCCATATCTGCCATCATTTCCAGACTATTCAGCGCACGTCTGGCATCCCCATTGACCAATTCAGCCAGCATCCGCGCGGTGTCGGCAGGCAGGACAATATTCTGTCCGCCGTATCCCCGCTCGCTGTCGCTCATCGCCTGCTGCAATACCTGTTCGATATCTTCTGCCGTCAGCGCTTTCAGCAAATAGACCCGGGCACGAGATAGCAACGCGGAATTAAGCTCAAAAGAGGGATTTTCCGTTGTTGCCCCAATGAAGGTGATCGTTCCATCTTCGATATGTGGCAAAAACGCATCCTGCTGGCTTTTGTTGAAACGATGGACTTCATCGACAAACAAAATGGTACGACGCCCGGCATTGCGGTTTTGTCGGGCTCGTTCAATCGCTTCACGAATTTCTTTAATGCCGGACGTCACGGCAGAAATGCGTTCTACATCGGCCTGCCCGTAATGCCCAATCAATTCTGCCAGCGTGGTTTTTCCCGTTCCTGGTGGCCCCCAGAGAATCATGGAGTGCAACTGCCCTGCCTCAATTGCCCGTGGCAGAGGCTTACCGGCACCTAACAGGTGCTGTTGGCCAATATACTGCGCCAACGTCGCTGGCCGCATACGCGCGGCCAGGGGTTGGAATTCGTTGTGGGAAAAATCAAGGGACAGGTTGCTCACTCTGGCCTCACTGACGCTGGTCATCCAGCGTGACGCCTTTCGGCGGTGTGAACGTGAATTGCGCGGCATCAACAGCGGTATTTTGCTGGTTCTTCAGCACATAAGTGCTTCGCTGCCCATCCTGTTCCGTCGCGGTAAACTGCTTGATTGTGCCGTTCATCGTCACATTAATCGCGAACTGTTTCAGATTGCCACTCGCGGATTTCGGCGTAAGCTCGAAGTCATCGCCTTTCTGACGCACATCGTATTTACTCCAGTCGCTGGCATCGTTACGCGTAATCAGAATGAACGGTGTATTTCCTGTTGCATCCTTCAGCCAGGTTGCCGTGACTTGCTCCACAAACGGATTGTAGAACCAGAGCGTTTTTCCGTCAGAAATCAGCGTACTTTCATCAGGTGATGTGGTTTTCCAGTTAAATAAGTTAGGGCGCTTCAACCACAATTCACCTTCCCCTTCCTGCACGGCTGCGCCATCGGCGCTGGTGACTTTCTGGCTAAAATTTGCATGGAAACTGTTTACTTTATTGAGGCGACCCTGCAAATCTTTTGCCGCGTCCGCATAGACAGCGGTTGAGGTCACACCTGCAATCAGGCAACTGATAGCTAACCACTTTTTCATACGCATAATCCTTTGAATTTCCTGATATAACAACCTTCACATCTTGAGGTCAGATGCTTTGCAAGAGACCGATGTGATTTGTGGATCGGTGTTATTTGTCGAGCTACGTTATCTGTAGATCCACGTTACCTATATAGCTATGTTATCTGAACCCACTCGGGCGGTGATAGGTGAATTATCTGCTTATCACCGCTTTTACGCTTCTTTGCATAAGGGCTGCACGCGCAGCCCTTATAGTGGAGTGAGGTCAATCAATACAACGTGCTTATTCCATGGATGGCGGAGCCAATACCTCGCGGTTGCCATTGTGCCCAGGGGAGCTAACGATGCCCTGCGCTTCCATTTGCTCAACGATTCGCGCAGCGCGGTTATAGCCGATTCGGAACTGGCGCTGTACACCGGAAATGGATGCACGGCGCTTATCGACCACAAACTCTACCGCCTGATCGAACAGCGGATCGAGTTCTTCATCGCCATCAAGACCGAGGCTTCCACCTTCAGCATCATCGCCACCGCTGACGATATTATCGATATATTGAGGTCGGCCACGCGCTTTCCAGTCCTGAACGACGGCGTGCACTTCCTCGTCGCGGACAAAAGCGCCATGAACGCGGACAGGTATCGAGGAGTTAGGTGCCATATACAGCATATCCCCCATCCCCAATAGCGATTCTGCACCGCCTTGATCGAGGATAGTCCGTGAGTCGATTTTGCTGGACACCGTAAACGCGATACGCGTCGGAATATTCGCTTTGATCAATCCGGTGATAACATCAACGGAAGGACGCTGCGTTGCCAGTACCAGGTGAATACCCGCAGCACGCGCTTTTTGCGCCAATCGGGCAATCAGTTCTTCAACTTTCTTACCCACCGCCATCATCAGGTCAGCAAATTCATCGACCATCACCACAATATACGGCAGTTTTTCCAGCACTGGCGGCGTCATATCCATACTGTCACCCGGCTTCCAGAACGGATCGGGGATTGGGCGTCCCATCGCGTTTGCCGTCATCACCCGTTCGTTGTATCCGGCCAGATTACGCACGCCAAGCGCCGACATCAGCTTATAGCGACGTTCCATTTCACCGACGCACCAGCGCAACGCATTTGCCGCATCCTTCATGTCGGTCACAACTTCCGTCAACAAATGCGGAATGCCTTCGTACACCGAGAGCTCCAGCATTTTCGGGTCGATCATGATAAAGCGCACGTCTTCCGGCGTGGCTTTATACAGCATACTGATGATCATGGCGTTGACGCCAACCGATTTACCCGACCCCGTCGTACCGGCAACCAGCAGGTGCGGCATTTTTGCCAGATCGGCAACGACAGGCTCGCCTGCAATATCTTTACCCAACACAATCGACAGCGGCGATGGATTATCACGGAACTGATCGCAATCCAGCACTTCTCGCAGATAAACCGTCTGGCGATGCGCATTGGGCAACTCCAGCCCGACGTAAGGTCGGCCGGGAATAACCTCAACAATACGCACCGCGACAACGGACAGTGAACGTGCCAAATCGCGCGACAGATTCGAGATACGTGCCGCTTTAACACCCGGCGCCAGATCCAATTCAAACCGTGTGATCACCGGGCCTGGCGAATGATCGACCACATCCGCTTTTACCCGGAAATCAGCCAGACGCGCTTCAATTAATCGCGCCGTCTGTTCCAACGCGAAATTATCAATAGGCGCTTCGCTGGCAGGCGGCGGAGTCAGCAAATCCAACGTTGGTAGCGGCGTAGTCGGCTTCTGTAGCGGTTGTTCATTGCGCATCAGGAACGGATGAATCAGGCCATCCATTGCAGGATGATGCGTTGGTGTTGCCACTGTTTCCTGTTTCGCGGGCTCTACAGGCGCTGACGTTGGTTGCGCTGGCTGACCAAACATCAACGGGTGGCGCTCATCAGCATCGTCGTCATCCTCACCAGCATGCATCGGTGGAAGATCGGGTTCGGCACGATAAGACGGTGGCGTATACGTCGGTTCACTGAACATAGGCGGCTCAGGCTCACGATTATTCTCCGCGCTAAACGGCGAGAATGAAAAATCGTTATGCGCAGCCACAGAAGCTGGCTGAACGGGTTCACTGACCACCGGCGATGCTACCGGAGCTGAAATGACCTCATCGCGCTGCAACGCATTAGCATCATAACGGGACTGCTGCTGTGCAGCGAAATCTCTGGCTAACTGTGCTTGCAGGAGCGCGTCTTCATCCTCTTCCTGTAACGGATATTCATCACCGTAACGTTGACGCTGCTGATTCAGGTATTCCTGCTGCAAAGCGGCTTCCTGACGGGCAATATCCTCCGGTGTTTCTTCCTGATAGATATCATTCGTCAATTCCGTTTCCGCACTCTCATTCTGCGCCTGTAGCCTTGCCTGCTCTTCGGCCAACCGCTGTGACGGCAGTTTGATTCCGTACGACGCCAGTTCGCGACGAGTAGGAATGCGCACCGGATTAGGACGCGGCAGCTCCGGCCCGACACCGCGTTTAATCTGCGGGTTGTCATCCCCATCAGCGCTGAACGCTGGCATAAAGGTGTTGTTGGCGTTGAAATCCGTATCGCGTGCAGGCTGTGGCGGTTCAGCAAAGGGTTGAACCACCGGTGCCGTTACGATTGGCGGTACCGCACGCTCTCCGTAACTATTGCCGTAAGGCGTATACGCACTGTTATGGAGTTCAGGCGACGTTGCGATCTCTGGCATCGCTGCGGGTGTTTCAGGGATTTCAAACGAATACAGCGGCGGATTTAGCGACGATGCCGTATCAACCGATGATGAGGCAACAGGTGGCACAGTAGCAGGCACGGAATCAGACAATGGCGAATCAGACGCAACCCGTTCAGGGAATGTTGCCCCTGCCGCAGGCATTTCTGCTGAGAAAGCCGGTGGAGTAGCAGTCGACGCGTTTTCGGCGGAAGATGATGACGCTTCCATCTTATTGTCTGCCGCAATGTCGTTTGCAGCATCAGCCACAGAAGGCGCAGAAAACAGCACATCATCCTCATCGCGCTGTTGCGTTACCGCCTCGTCCGACACGTCACCGTGGCGCAGGTTAAGCACATCGCGTTCATCTTCTTCACGGTCATTTTCTTCGCGGTAGTCTTCATCGCGACGTGAACGGTTTGACATAAATGTCAGACAGCCCAAGACACCGGCACCAATTTTTTCAGCGATCGTTAACCATGACCAGCCGGTAAACAGCGTTAACCCAGCCCCCCACACGCACAGCAGAATCAGCGTCGCACCCATGCTGTTGAAACGCGGGATCATTGAGCTGCTCAACAGGCTTCCCAAGACACCACCGGAAGCAAAATAGTAGAGATCGTCAATATTCAACGCAGCCAGACCACACGAGGTCAGGATCAGCGCCAATGTCCCAATCAGGCGAAGTGAAAAGGTAAAGTAGTCGATAGACTGGTGGTTATCACGCTGACGGAAGGCAGCCCAGCACAGGGATAACATGATCGGCGGAATGGCATACGCCAGTACACCAAAAATAAAGAACAGCGTATCCGCCAGCCATGCGCCTGCTACACCACCAAGGTTGTGAATCGGTTCGTGCCATGCAGTCTGTGACCAACTGGGATCGGAGGGGCTGAAACTGAGTAGTGCGACACTGAGATAAACCGCAAAAAGTGCCACAACGATTAAAATCGCTTCAAGCAAACGACGCGTTCCACTGAGTTTTTTCAGGGTAACGTCTTTATCTTCTGTATATTCCTGGCTCAAGAGTCTCTCCAGGGGCCTGTAAGGTTTATGACAAAGCGCCGAGAAAACTCGGCGCTGGAACTGTATAAATTCACAGGAGTGTAGCTGAATTTATCGGGTTTTGCACCCACACGTTTATCGCGTCTTAATGACCAGACGGTTGCTTTGCTTCACTTCTTCCATCACCACGTAAGTACGGGTGTCGTTTACGCCCGGCAAACGCAGTAGCGTTTCACCCAGGAGCTTACGGTAAGCAGACATGTCTGGCACACGCGTTTTCAACAGGTAGTCAAAGTCACCGGAAACCAGATGACACTCCTGAATTTCTTCCAGCTTCTGCACCGCAGCATTGAACTGTTCAAATACATCAGGCGCGCCGCGGTTTAGCGTTATTTCAACAAAAACCAGCAGTGACGCATCCAGATAATGCGGGTTTAGCAGCGCTGTGTAGCCGTTAATGAAGCCCTGTCTTTCCAGACGACGCACACGTTCCAGACAAGGTGTTGGCGACAGCCCAACACGTTTGGACAGCTCGACATTGGAAATACGCCCATCTTTTTGCAATTCGTTCAGGATGTTACGATCAATACGATCGAGATCTTTTCCTGGCCGTTTTTTAGTGTCTACCATTATTATTGTCTCTCTTCACTTTTCCCTGCACCCGCTTTACCCCGATAGACCTCATGTATCAGAGCTACCCTTAAAGAAGACACGCTGCCTATTTTGTATATCAAAAGTCATTAACTTCTCGTTCTCGCCCCACGTATTGCTCACCCGCGAAAAAGACCATCACGTCATATCCGTGGCCCAAAGGCCTACTACCTGCGCAAAAACGAATAAAAAGCCGAGCTTTTAACTGTTCACATACAAAAAATTTCCTCTTACCCAGATGTTTTCGCAAATGCACAGCGGATTGTCAAAGCAAAACAACGAAAATCAGAAGAAACTGCCAGATTGGATAAGCCAGAGCCATTCGCCGAGGTAACTTCAATCATTTTACTTATGAATGTGGCTGATTTTTCAGCTATTTGTCGACACCATCGTCATTAACGATTAAACAAATAGCCAGCAACTTTTCTGCATACTTTTTTTACTCCTGTAATTTCCTTACAATCATTCTCATTGTCCGTGGTAGAGACTGTTCATATGGACATTATCCACCGTCATGAAATGAGGAAAGCATGGGTACCGTTAAACATCACAAGTTATTGATTCTGGGTTCAGGCCCCGCTGGCTATACTGCCGCAGTTTATGCTGCACGGGCGAACTTACAGCCAGTATTAATCACCGGTATGGAAAAAGGCGGTCAGTTGACGACCACGACCGAAGTAGAAAACTGGCCGGGCGACGCCGATGATTTAACAGGCCCACTGTTAATGGAACGCATGCACGCGCATGCAACCAAGTTCAATACCGAAGTGATCTTCGATCATATTGAACGTGTTGATTTGCAGAACCGCCCCTTCCGTTTATTCGGTGATAGCGACGAGTACACCTGTGACGCGCTGATCATCGCCACTGGCGCATCGGCTCGCTACCTTGGTCTGCCGTCTGAAGAGGCATTTAAAGGCAAGGGCGTTTCCGCCTGTGCAACCTGTGACGGGTTCTTCTACCGTAATCAGAAAGTTGCCGTGGTGGGTGGCGGGAATACTGCCGTCGAAGAAGCACTGTATCTGTCGAACATCGCGGCAGAAGTGCATTTAATCCACCGCCGCGAGACGTTCCGTTCAGAGAAGATTCTGATTGACCGACTGATGGACAAAGTTAAAAACGGCAACATCATCCTGCATACCAACCGTACGCTGGACGAAGTGCTGGGTGATGACATGGGTGTGACCGGTGTTCGTATCCGCGATACGCAAAGCGATGCAGCGGAAGAACTGGAGCTGGCTGGCGTATTTATCGCTATCGGTCACAGTCCGAATACAGCCGTGTTCGGCGGTCAACTGGAACTGGAAAACGGTTATATCAAAGTGCAATCTGGCATTCACGGCAATGCAACGCAAACCAGCATTCCTGGTGTCTTTGCTGCAGGTGACGTCATGGACCACATCTACCGTCAGGCCATTACCTCCGCAGGTACCGGCTGTATGGCAGCACTGGATGCTGAACGTTATCTGGACGGACTGACCGTCAATAAGTAATACGACACTGAAACGGAGCGGCATCTGCCGTTCCGTTTTCTTCCTACCGATTTGCCTTCCGCAACACAAAAATTGATCGCCTCCCCCATTTCCCTTCTCCTTTTCGTTTGCAGCGCGCCCCTGTCGCGGTAACATGGCGTCATTCTGCATGATAGAAGATAATTTTGTTACCTAACAGTTACATAAGAGTTATTTTCTGTTAAGTCCATTTCTGCAATATAACGAACTGGTGCCTGATGAAAAAAACCAGACAGCAAGAACTGACCGCCTGGCTGAAACAGCAGAGTAAGCTGGCGCAACGTTGGCTACGGATTTCACTGCTGCTTGGATTTCTGAGCGGCGCGTTAATCGTGGCACAAGCCTGGCTATTAGCTACGCTGCTTCATGCCTTGATCATCGAGCATGCTCCCCGTGAATCCCTGCTCTCGCCCTTCCTTCTACTGATCGCCACATTCATTCTGCGAGCGCTCAACAGTGTGTTGCGCGAGCGCGTCGGTTTTCTGTGCGGACAGGCGGTGCGCCAGCAAATTCGTAAGCTGGTGCTGGACCGATTACAACAGCTTGGTCCTGCCTGGGTACAAGGCAAACCTGCGGGCAGTTGGGCAACGATGATTCTTGAGCAGGTTGATGATATGCAGGATTATTACGCCCGCTACCTGCCGCAAATGTATCTTGCCGCGCTGATTCCGTTGCTTATCTTAATCACGATCTTCCCGCTTAACTGGGCTGCTGGCTTGATTCTGTTTCTGACTGCCCCGCTCATTCCGCTTTTTATGGCGCTGGTCGGTATGGGTGCGGCAGATGCCAACCGACGTAACTTTCAGGCGTTGGCACGCCTGAGCGGACATTTCCTCGATCGCCTACGCGGGATGGAGACACTACGCCTGTTCCATCGAGGCGAGGCTGAAACCGAACAAATCCGCCACGCGTCCGAAGATTTTCGCAGTCGCACGATGGAAGTGCTGCGCATGGCATTTCTTTCCTCGGGCGTACTGGAGTTTTTTGCTTCCATTTCAATCGCCGTTGTCGCCGTCTATTTCGGTTTCTCTTATCTCGGAGAACTGAATTTCGGTCATTACGGCATGGGTGTGACACTCTTCGCCGGTTTTCTCGTGCTGATTCTGGCACCGGAGTTTTTTCAGCCTTTACGCGATCTAGGCACGTTCTACCATGCCAAGGCTCAGGCTATCGGCGCAGCGGAATCGCTGGTGACCTTTTTAGCCGAGGAAGGTGAAACGGTAGGCTTTGGCACCCAGACATTCAGCAGTGATACCGCCATTGCCATTCGGGCAGAAGATTTGGTCGTCCTCGCGCCCAATGGCACACCACTCACTCAACCGTTGACGTTCGATATTCGCGCAGGCGAGCGTATCGCGCTGGTCGGCCTCAGCGGCGCAGGAAAAAGCTCGCTGCTTAATGCACTGCTAGGGTTCCTGCCCTATCGCGGCTCATTAACCGTCAACGGTCAGGCCCTGAACACGCTAACGCCTGAATCATGGCGTAAGCAGTTAAGCTGGGTTGGGCAAAATCCCCATTTACCGGAACAGACGCTGCGCAGCAATATTCTGCTGGGTAACCCACAGGCCAGCATTGTGGAGTTACAGCGGGCAATTGAGCGCGCCTATGTGCAGGAATTTTTACCACAGCTCCCACAAGGGCTGGAAACCACGATCGGTGACGGCGCAGCGCGCTTATCCGTCGGTCAGGCGCAGCGCGTTGCCGTTGCCCGTGCGCTTATCCATCCTTGCAACTTATTGCTGCTGGATGAACCATCAGCCAGTCTGGATGCCCACAGCGAAGAGCTGGTTATGACGGCGTTAAACGACGCGGCACGTCACCAGACTACGCTGCTGGTGACGCACCAGCTCGCCGATATCACCGAATATGATGCAATTTGGGTAATGGACGGCGGTCAGCTAGTCCAACAAGGTGATTATCAAACACTCCGAGCCGAAGCAGGCCCCTTTGCGACGCTGCTGGCACAACGACAGGAGGCACTGTAATGGCTCAGAGAAAAACGATGCAGGTATTAAAACCGTTTCTGGCGCTCTACCGCCAGCACATCTGGCGCTTAAGTCTGGGCGTCGTGCTGGCTATTGCAACCCTGCTTGCCAGTATCGGCCTGCTCGCCCTCTCCGGCTGGTTTCTGGCTGGTGCCGCGTTGGCAGGAATCGTCGGGCTGCTCACCTTCAACTATATGTTGCCTGCCGCAGGCGTGCGGGGTGCGGCGATTGCGCGCACGGCTGGGCGCTATTTCGAAAGGCTAGTCAGCCACGATGCCACATTCCGCGTTCTGCTGCGCTTACGTGTTTTCACCTTTTCTCGCATTCTGCCGCTCTCTCCGGGTGGGCTGGCACAATTTCGCCAGGCTGAGTTGCTAAACCGGCTTGTGGCGGACGTGGATACGCTAGACCACCTCTATCTGCGCGTGATTTCCCCCATCATCAGCGCCTTCGCCGTCATTCTTATTGTCTGTTACGGCCTGAGCTTCATTGACGCCACATTGGCGTTGACGCTTGGCACTATCATGCTGGTACTGCTGCTGTGCCTGCCGGTTCTATTTTATCGGGCAGGAAATGGCATCGGGCAGGATCTGACCGCGCTGCGAGCACAATATCGCCTTCAACTAACGACCTGGTTGCAAGGTCAGGCAGAGTTGACTGTCTTCGGCGCGCTCGATCGCGTCCGTCAGCAGTTAGCGCTGGTGGAGATTAACTGGCTGCGCCGCCAACGTCAGCAGGCCAATCTTACAGGCCTGTCTCAGGCGGTGATGATTCTATGCAGCGGGCTGACCGTTACCCTGATTCTGTGGCTAGCGGCAGATGGCGTAGGTGGTAATCCACAGCCCGGCGCCTTGATTGCACTGTTCGTGTTTGCCGCGCTTGCCGCCTTCGAAGCGTTGGCTTCGGTCACGGTGGCTTTCCAGCATATGGGGCAAGTGATTGCTTCCGCCGCCCGAGTCGATCAAATAATTCGCCAGCCCGTTGACGTCACTTTCCCTGAGCACGGGCCAGAAACGTCACGCGAGGCCGCACTCGACCTCTCACATGTGGGGTTCACTTACCCCGGTCAGCCACAGCCCGTGCTGCAAAACATTTCTCTTTCCATTAAACCAGGCGAACATCTTGCGCTGCTGGGGCGTACCGGGTGCGGGAAATCGACGCTATTGCAACTGCTGACTCGGGCATGGAATTGTGAATACGGGGACATTAAGCTGAATGGCCACCCCCTTGCCGATTGGCGGGAAGCCGATCTCCGGGCAATGATGAGCGTGGTCCCACAGCGTGTGCATATTTTTAGCGCAACGCTGCGTGATAACCTGCTGCTGGCCGCACCAACGGCGCGGGACGAAAAACTGGCCGATGTATTACAGCAGGTCGGGTTAGAAAAATTGCTGGAAAATGAAGGGCTGAATGCCTGGCTGGGAGAAGGCGGTCGCCAACTCTCCGGCGGTGAGCAGCGCCGTATCGCTTTAGCACGTGCCTTATTGCACGACGCGCCGCTTGTTTTGTTGGATGAACCGACTGAAGGGTTGGATGCAGAGACTGAAAAACGTATTCTGCAACTGCTACGCCAACACTGTGCTGATAAGACGCTGATTGTCATCACTCACCGGTTATACGGTTTAGAATCGATGGATCGCATCTGTATTCTGGACGATGGCAAGGTGATCGAACAGGGCAGCCATCAGGCGCTAATGGCACAAAAAGGGCGTTATTGGCAATTCCGCCAACACGTTTAAGGCAAACTCAGTTGAAACACAACGTTTGAAAAACATGCGCCTATATCAGCTATCGTCCCAATCGCTTCAGTTTCCTGATCCGAACCATGCGTTGGATGACCCCAACGGCCTGCTGGCCGTTGGCGGCGATCTCTCCGTTGCTCGCTTAAAAGCAGCTTACCGACAGGGAATTTTCCCCTGGTTCTCTCCCGGTGAGCCTATTTTATGGTGGTCTCCGAATCCGCGTGCAGTGCTGTTTCCTGATGAACTCCATGTCAGCCGCAGTATGAAAAAGTTTCTGAAGCACCATACGTTTCACGCCACGCTGAATCAGGCGTTTGATGACGTCATTCACGCCTGTGCCCATGAACACCATGACGGCACCTGGATTACGTCGGAGATTATCTCAGCCTATCGCCAGCTTCATTTGGCCGGCAAAGCGCACTCTGTCGAAGTATGGCAGGATGACAAACTGGTTGGTGGGCTATATGGCGTTGAACAAGGAAGATTATTTTGCGGTGAGTCGATGTTCAGCCGTACGGATAATGCGTCGAAATACGCGCTGCTGGCGTTTCAACAACATTTTATTCGCCACGGTGGTCATTTGATTGATTGTCAGGTGTTAAACGCCCATACCGCGTCGCTGGGCGTGAGTGAAATCCCTCGCGATCGCTTCCTGCAACAGCTTTCTCAGTGGCAGGATCTCACCGTCGACGACGGCTGCTGGCTCCCCCAACAGCTCGCCGAACCAACACTATGACAGAGAAAAACGGGTAAATAATCCCCCAAACGTGAACGCTTCTTTACATAATGGCGGTTTTTCGGCATTATCTTGCGGTTAAAAAATAAAGGTAGTTAGACCTAGAGGATTCGATGGCCAAAGAAGACAATATTGAAATGCAAGGCACCGTGCTTGATACGCTGCCCAACACCATGTTCCGCGTTGAATTGGAAAACGGGCACGTGGTTACCGCTCATATCTCCGGTAAAATGCGTAAAAACTATATCCGCATCCTGACGGGTGACAAAGTCACTGTAGAGTTAACCCCGTACGACCTGAGTAAAGGCCGCATTGTCTTCCGCAGCCGTTAACCGGTTCGCCCATCGCTGAGCACAGCGATATACGAGGATGTGACACCCTCCCCAGCCCTTCCCTTCATTGGCAAGGGCTTTTGTTTTTGGGAGAGAGTCTGGCAAAGGGATGTAAAAAAGGGATGCCTCAGCATCCCTTTTAGGTATCAAACGATATTGATTAATTAACGCTTTCCGCTTTCCGCTTCTGCGCACTCTTGAAGCCGTAGGTCAGCTGCTGCGTCTCTTTATCCAGTTCAACCGTGACAGAACCACCGTCTACCAGTGAACCAAACAGCAGCTCGTTGGCCAGCGGTTTCTTGAGGCTTTCCTGCATTACGCGCGCCATCGGTCGGGCACCCATCGCTTTGTCGTAGCCTTTTTCTGCCAGCCAGTTACGCGCTTCATCACTGACTTCCAGCGACACGCCTTTCGCATCCAGTTGCGCCTGAAGTTCTACGATAAATTTGTCGACAACCTGCTGAATGACGTCAGTCGACAGATGGTTGAACCAGATAATGCCATCCAGACGGTTACGGAATTCCGGCGTAAACACCTTCTTGATCTCTTCCATCGCATCGCTGCTATTGTCCTGATGGATGATACCGATGGATTTACGCTGTGTTTCCCGCACGCCTGCGTTGGTGGTCATGACGACAATGACATTACGGAAATCCGCTTTACGGCCATTGTTGTCCGTCAGCGTACCGTTATCCATCACCTGCAACAGCAGGTTAAAGACGTCCGGATGCGCTTTCTCAATTTCATCCAGCAGCAGCACCGCATGAGGATGCTTAATCACGGCATCCGTCAGCAGGCCGCCCTGATCGTAGCCCACATAGCCCGGAGGCGCACCAATCAGGCGACTGACCGTGTGGCGCTCCATGTATTCAGACATATCAAAGCGCAGCAGTTCAATATCCAGCGCTTTCGCCAGTTGTAACGTCACTTCCGTCTTACCGACACCGGTAGGACCCGCGAACAGGAAGGAACCAACCGGCTTACGCTCCTGACCCAGCCCTGCTCGGCTCATCTTGATAGACTCAGAGAGCGCTTCGATAGCCTTATCCTGTCCGAACACCAGCATTTTCAGGCGATCGCTGAGGTTCTTCAGCACATCGCGATCGCTGGCGGAGACGGTTTTTTCTGGAATACGGGCAATACGGGCGACAACAGATTCGATGTCACTCACATTAACCGTTTTCTTCCGTTTGCTGATTGGCACCAGACGGCTGCGTGCGCCCGCTTCATCGATCACATCAATCGCCTTATCCGGCAGATGACGGTCGTTGATATATTTCACCGCCAACTCTACCGCCGCACGAATCGCTTTCGACGTATAGCGAACATCATGGTGAGCCTCATACTTCGGCTTCAGACCATTAATGATTTGTATGGTTTCTTCCACACTAGGTTCAGTGATATCAATTTTCTGGAAACGACGCGCCAGCGCCCGATCCTTTTCAAAGATATTGCTGAACTCCTGATAGGTGGTTGAACCGATGACGCGGATCTTGCCGCTGGAAAGCAGCGGTTTAATCAGATTAGCGGCATCAACCTGACCGCCGGACGCAGCGCCTGCGCCGATGATCGTGTGAATTTCATCAATGAACAGAATACTGTTTTTATCTTGTTCGAGCTGTTTCAGCAGCGCCTTGAAGCGTTTTTCAAAGTCACCGCGGTATTTGGTGCCTGCCAGCAGCGCACCGATGTCCAGCGAGTACAGCGTGCACTCCGCCATCACTTCCGGTACATCACCCTGCACAATACGCCAGGCCAGCCCTTCAGCAATCGCGGTTTTGCCCACACCGGATTCGCCAACCAGTAGCGGGTTATTTTTACGACGGCGGCACAAAACCTGAATCGTGCGCTCCAGTTCCTTATCCCGGCCAATGAGCGGATCGATACCGCCAACGCGAGCCAGTTGATTCAGATTGGTGGTGAAGTTTTCCATACGATCTTCCCCTCCTGCCTGTTCTTCATTGACGGGATTTTCAGGGTTCGGCGCCTGATCGGTTTCTTCTTTACGCGTGCCGTGGGAAATAAAGTTCACCACATCCAGACGGCTGACGTCATGCTTGCGCAGCAGGTAGGCAGCCTGAGATTCCTGCTCGCTAAAAATCGCGACCAGAACGTTAGCGCCGGACACTTCGCTGCGGCCGGAAGACTGCACATGGAAGACGGCGCGTTGGAGTACGCGTTGGAAGCTGAGCGTAGGCTGAGTTTCTCGCTCGTCGTCACTTTGCGGTAATGTTGGTGTGGTCTGCTCAATGAACGCTTCCAGTTCCTGGCGCAGCGCGGCTAAATCTACCGTACAGGCTTCCAATGCTTCACGGGCGGCTGGGTTACTGAGCAGTGCTAACAGCAGGTGCTCCACGGTCATAAACTCGTGTCGGTGCTCACGCGCTCTGGCGAAAGCCATGTTGAGACTGAGTTCCAGTTCTTGATTGAGCATAGGCACCTCTCCCAATAAAACGCCTGACTTCAGGCTTTTTCCAGCGTACAGAGCAGCGGGTGCTCGTTTTCTCTGGCATAACGATTGACTTGTACGACCTTGGTCTCAGCCACTTCAGCGCTGAATACGCCACAAATCGCTTTCCCCTGATAATGCACGGTTAACATAAGCTGTGTGGCACGTTCAATATCATAAGAAAAGAACTTTTGCAGAACGTCAATAACAAATTCCATCGGGGTGTAATCATCATTATTCAACACCACGTTGTACATGGATGGCGGCTGCAATTTTTCTTTCTGTTTATCGGCGGTCAGGTTCTCAGATTGTGACCACGTACTGTTGTTTCCCATTCTCTATCCACATCTTGTAACGAATACCGCGGCGCGCGAATTCGTCTGTTTATTCCCAATAGATTCGAGAAGCAGGAAATGCGCGCCTGCGACTTGAAAGATGACGGGTATCTCTACATTTACAGTATCACGTCTACTTTTTATTTTACCACCTGAGGGAATAAATGGTTCCTGGAAAGCAAAATTCAAGGCCTGTAACCGATATCTTGAGTACGCAACGCGATCGTCGGTTCATCAATAGCGTTATCTGCATCAAACTTTGACAAACTCCCCTCAACACCACGCGGTGGATCGCTTGACGCCGGGATCGATTTCACTAAAGTGTACGGATGAATTGATGGGGTTTTAATCAATTCGTATTCGTAGTAACCAAATAACCACACCTTACTGAAAAGAATACTCTTGCGAAGGATGTCAATGCATGGAGACAGGTACTGTTAAATGGTTCAATAATGCCAAAGGGTTTGGTTTTATCTGTCCAGAAGGGGGTGGTGACGATATTTTCGCGCACTACTCAACCATTCAAATGGATGGCTACCGGACTCTGAAAGCCGGACAGGTTGTCAGGTTTGATGTTCATCAAGGGCCGAAAGGTAATCACGCTTGCCTGATCGTCCCGCAAATCGCCGAGGCCGCATCCTGATCCCCCTTCTATACCCTAAATAATTCGAGTTTCAGGAAGGCGGCAAGGGAAGGAATCCCGATGAGCTTACTTGAGTAAGTGATTCGGGTGACTGAACGCAGCCAACGCACATGCAACTTGAAGTATGACGGGTATACACCCTACACGTTTACTCAGAATACCTACGCTAAACCGTAAAATGACTATAATGCGACAAATGCCGTTCAGCACACTGAACGGCATTTTTATTTCTGTATCACGCTAATCCGCACGTCCGCGGGCCAACCACAGGACGCGGGAGAACATGCTGCGTATAAGCGGTGGGATTGCATCGCTGCCCATCGCTGCTGCCTCCATCGCCACCTCAATCGCCAGATCGGGCTTGGATGAACGATGAATCGCCTTGATGATGATTTTGTGCATCGATAGCGGCACTTTCTCCGGCAACTGCGCGGTGCGGTGATAAACGTGACTGAACCCCTCACGATACATATAGTGTTCCATGTCCGATGCGGGCAAGACGGTCAGATGATCTCGCTCGCTCTCGTCCTGAACGGTTAACATACTTTTCGCCGTCGCTGCATACTTTTTCCCCGCGTCGTCGCCATCGACCAGCACATGCCATTCAATCCCCATACGCCGTGCAAACCTCAGCAGTGGCCGGAGCCCGGACTGAGCAAACTCAATCACCTTCACCCCTTCCGCCTCAAAATGGTGCCCACATTGGCGTGCCAGTTCATTCAGCATCCAGACTTCGGTTTCCCCCTCCACCAGCAGCCAGCAGCGTGCGAAAAGTGAAGCGGGTCGATTCAGACGAATATGAAACGCAATGCGCCGACTGTCTTCCGCACTCATGCCCTGACGACCAATGCGATATGTCGCAACCCGTGACGATTCCCGCACCAGACGGCACACGTGTTCCATCGGCACCAGCGACAGCAGCTCTCCCGAATTCGTTGTCGTGACTTTTTGGAGCGGCAACTGCACCAAAAGCCCCCAGGCGACGGATAGCATAATCGGGTGCAGGCGGGTTTCGGGGTCTTCAATCAGCAAAAGCGGACGGGCATGCGGATCCAGCGCTACCGACCCTTTCGCCTGTAACAGCGTAGAAAATAGCTCCAGCAGGATAATGCGCCGGCTGCGGCTATTTGGGTCGGCAATCAGACGGTTGATATTGTCCAGCGAGCGCCACGATTTACCGTTGTGTGCTCGCGCATGACGATGGTGGCGTCGGTCGTTCCCCGTGGCATTCTGCTCGGAAAAATAGTGCTCCAGCAATTGCCGCATCGCCACCAGACCATGCCGCAACTCTTTATCCGTCAGCTTCTGCGGATTTTGCGCCAGCTCGCGCATCAGTTGCTCGAACTGCTGAGCCAGTTTTTCATTACTGTTATCTAACGTCGCCGCCAGCGTTCCGGAACGCAGACGCCGCATAAAACGCGCGTCGCGCAGCCGCAGCACCGGATGCAGGCGGATAATCTCTCTGGCCAGTTCATCAATATCATCCAGCGGTATCGGGTGCCCGTCTGCGTCCAGAAAGCTACGCCAGGTAAAAACCGACTGGCTTTCGTCCACCTCACCTTCCAGCCGATAGAAAATGCGGTATAACGATGCCTCACCTTCCACCCAAACAGGGCTAAGCGAACGGTAGCGCGGAGATAAATGGTGGCCAGGTGCGGTTTCACAAAACGTGAAAATAATCTGAAGATGCTTTTCCCGACTATTTTCATCCCCCGGAGTGAAGTGAAAATCCTGCATATCAAAATGATAAAGCGGCAACGTCGGTGCCAGCAGCAGCGAGAGCGCATCCAGCAGGCTCGATTTCCCCCAGGCGTTCTCACCAATCAGTACGTTATTCTCGTCCAACGCCAGCGACAGACGATTGATTCCCCGAAACCCCAGGATTTCAATACTTTCCAGATGCATCCTTCTCTCCTATAGCGGCTGCCTGCGGTTTTCTGCTGCCAGAATGCCCACCGTGTAGAACATCCTGCCAGACAGCGCTTTACTCGCTCCGATAATTTGTTTAATTTTAATAGATTATCGTTTTTCTTCCCGCCAAGTGTAGCCGATGAATCCCACGATGTTGTCAATGAACGGTTTGAGTTTCCGCCGTGTCGACGTCTATCGGGGTCGACATGAAGAAGAAAAGCCTCACTGTCTGAGTCTGACTACGGTCACTCCAGCTCATCCTAAAATACGGGTTAGCGCCGTTTTTCTCGCGTAAGGACATCAATTCTGTGATGTATTCAGGATTATTAATTATTTTATTACCGCTCATCATTGGCTATCTGGTACCGCTGCGCGCCAAAAAAGCATTACAGCTGATTAACCAACTGCTGAGCTGGATGGTGTACGTTATTCTGTTTTTGATGGGAATAAGTCTGGCCTTTCTGGAAAATATCAGCAGCAATTTGTTACTAATCTTCCGCTACACCGCCGTCTTCGCATTCTGTATTGTCGCGGCAAATGGCATTGCCCTGTGGCTATGGGAAAAGCGCACCGCATGGCGCAGCAAGTACAGAGATGCCACCCCGCCTTCCCGACTGCGCATGATCCTTGAATCATTCAAACTTTGCAGCGTGGTATTCGGTGGTTTTTTACTCGGATTAACGCACTGGTCAGGATTCACCTATGCCAGCAAAGGCAGCGAATATGCCCTGATCTTTCTGCTATTTCTGGTGGGTATCCAACTGCGTAACAGCGGGATGACGCTGCGCCAAATCGTATTAAACCGTCGTGGTCTGGTCATCGCGCTCATCGTCGGTATCAGCGCGTTAGGAGGCGGACTGCTGGCCGCGTGGGTATTGGGGCTGCCGCTGAAAACCGGTCTGGCAATGGCATCCGGCTACGGGTGGTATTCGCTGTCTGGCATTCTGCTGACCGACGCGCTCGGGCCCGTCATCGGCAGCGCAGCGTTTTTCAACGATCTGACTCGCGAACTGCTGGCTATAATGTTCGTTCCCGCGCTGGCACAGCATAATCGCTCCTGTGCGTTAGGGCTTTGCGGTGCAACATCAATGGATTTCACGCTGCCCGTTTTACAGCGCAGCGCGGGCATCGATATCGTGCCTGCCGCCATCGTACACGGCTTCTTATTAAGCCTCGCCGCACCGATCCTGATGGCATTATTTTCCTCATAAGTACACACTGGACGTCGTTTTTCCCCGCTTTTATGGGCCGTGATTGAGAGTGATTTTCATTGCCCATCACCAAAATTGCGCTAAATCAAATTTACCTAAAGTTGCAGTAAAAAAGCCTTTTTACCTGCCTCGGCTGACACTATGCTTTAAACAAGCATTTTAAATGCAACTTAAAAAAGGAAGTCATTATGTTTTGTGTGCAATGTGAACAAACGATTCGTACCCCTGTTGGAAACGGCTGCTCTTACGCGCAGGGCATGTGCGGCAAAACCGCAGAAACCTCCGACCTGCAAGACTTGCTGGTCGCTGTGCTGCAAGGGCTTTCTGCCTGGGCGCTGAAAGCGCGCGAGCTGGATATTATCGATCACGAAGTAGACAGTTTTGCGCCACGC
The DNA here is from genome assembly GCF_037136835.1 of Pectobacterium sp. 1950-15. Taxonomy (NCBI): domain Bacteria; kingdom Pseudomonadati; phylum Pseudomonadota; class Gammaproteobacteria; order Enterobacterales; family Pectobacteriaceae; genus Pectobacterium; species Pectobacterium sp. 1950-15. The sequence goes on from NZ_JBBBQR010000007.1 coordinate 150,710, forward strand.
GCCTTCTTCTCTACGTTGACCAACGTAAACTTCGATTCCCAGCGCATTATTGGCTACGCACAGGACGCCATCACACTGCGTGAGTCTCTGGCTGTCCGCTGCCGTCTGCACGATGCCACCGCGACGGTGGATCACCCAATGGCAACGCTGCAACTGGCTGGCAACGATATTCCGACCTTACTGCAACAGGCGGCGGATTTTGCGCTGGACAGCGATAAAGCTATCGTCGGCGATGATATTCACGGCTTGCGCATGCTCAACCTCTACGGCCTGAAAGGTGCAGCGGCCTATATGGAGCACGCTCACGTTCTTGGTCAGTATGATGACGCTATCTATGCCGAATATCATGCCTTCATGGCATGGCTGGGCACACAGCCATCCGATGTTGATACCCTGCTGAACAACGCCATGGGTATCGGTAAAATGAACTTCAACGTTATGGCGATCCTCGACCATGGCGAGACCCATGCTTACGGCCATCCACAGCCGACTGCCGTTAACGTCCGCCCAATTGCGGGTAAAGCGATTCTGATTTCCGGCCATGACCTGAAAGACCTGCGCATGCTGCTGGAGCAAACCGAAGGGACAGGCGTCAACATTTATACGCACGGCGAGATGCTGCCTGCACACGGTTACCCAGAGCTGAAAAAATTCAAGCATCTGGCGGGCAACTACGGCAGCGGCTGGCAGAACCAGCAGACAGAATTTGCCAAGTTCCCTGGCGCAATCGTCATGACCTCTAACTGCATTATCGATCCAAACGTGGGCAACTACGGCGACCGCATCTGGACGCGCAGCATCGTTGGCTGGCCGGGCGTGAACCATCTGGAAGGCGACGATTTTAGTCCAGTGATCGAACAGGCACAGAGCCTGGCCGGCTTCCCGTACAGTGAAATCGAGCACATGATCACCGTTGGCTTTGGTCGTGAAACCCTGCTGAGTGCTGCTGATACCGTCATCGATCTGGTTGCACAGAAAAAACTGCGCCACGTCTTCCTGGTTGGCGGATGCGACGGTAGCCGTGAAGAACGTAGCTACTTCACTGACTTCACGCTGAACGTTCCACAGGACTGCCTGATCATGACGCTGGCCTGCGGTAAATACCGTTTCAACAAACTGGACTTCGGTACGCTGGAAGGCCTGCCGCGTCTGCTGGATGTCGGCCAATGTAACGATGCCTACTCCGCCATTATTCTGGCCGTCAAACTGGCAGAAAAACTGGGCTGTGGCGTGAACGATCTGCCGCTGAGTCTGGTGCTGTCGTGGTTTGAACAGAAAGCGATCGTCATTCTGCTCACCCTGCTGTCCCTCGGCGTGAAGAATATCTACACCGGGCCAACGGCTCCGGGCTTCCTGACGGAAAACCTGCTCGCCATTCTGAACGAGAAATTCGGTATGCGGGCGATTACCACCGTTGAACAGGACATGAACACCATTCTGGCCGCTTGATGAATTAACGCGGACGGAGGAGCGCGTTCCTCACCACGCCGCGTGAGGTGTCAACTCTGGCACCTCATGCTAAGCCCGATTTTTATGGGCTGCTTTTTTACACGCTTCACCGCATCCGTTTGTTATGGAGATTGACGATGACCATGCCCGCACTACAGACAGTGCCAGTACCACAGACGGGGCCGACGCCGCTTTGCGCTAACCGCATGCAGGTGCATTCCATTACTCAGGAAACGCCTGATGTCTGGACGATTTCACTGGTTAATCATGATTTTTATCCGTATAAGCCAGGTCAGTATGCGTTGGTCAGCATTGCTAACAGCGCAGAGACGCTGCGGGCTTATACAATTTCTTCTTCACCGGGGCTCAGCCGCTTTATTACGCTCACAGTAAGAAGGCTGGACGACGGTATCGGCTCCCGCTGGCTGACCCAAACGCTGAAAGTCGGCGATTACCTGTGGCTGTCCGATGCACAGGGCGAATTTACCTGTGCCAACGCGGTCAGCGATCGCTACCTGATGGCGGCGGCAGGCTGCGGCGTCACGCCGATTATGTCGATGTGCCGCTGGCTGCTGGCCAACAAACCGCAAACCGACATCCACGTGATTTTCAACGTGCGCAATCCGTTGCAGGTGATTTTCGCCAGCGAGTGGCAGGATCTGGTGCAGCGTTATCCGCAACAGCTACATCTGACGCTGATGGCGGAGTTTGACGCCGCGCCCGGTTTCCTCGCCGGACGTATCAGCGGCGACCTGCTGACAGAACATGTGCCGGATATCGCCAGCCGCACTGTGATGACCTGCGGCCCAGCCCCCTACATGAACCAGATAGAAACCCTGAGCCAGCAGCTTGGCGTTGCCTCAAACCGCATCTTCAAAGAACAGTTCCGCCCGGCAGATGAAGCGCTGGATGAGGATGCCGATCAACTCACGTTGACCATCAGCCGTCCGCTGAAAAATCTGCGCGTGCCGGTGGGGATCAGCCTGCTGGCCGCACTGGAAGCCAATAAGGTGCCAGTTGTCGCCGCCTGCCGCGCCGGTGTTTGCGGGAGCTGTAAAACCCGCGTGCTGTCTGGTCAGTACACCACGACCAGTACCATGACGCTCACCCCCGCCGAGATCGAACAGGGCTATGTGTTGGCCTGTAGTTGCCAGTTGCAAGGTGACGCCGTTCTGGCCTGATCCCCCCCTCGCTTTACCCCCTTCTGCCTGCTAGCGTCAGCTATCGGGCAGGTAGGTCATGTTAAATTAGGCTTGGTTTCAGGCGAGTATTAACCCCATACTTTTCATCGCTTTTTACCCTTTCCCCGTTATAGTAAGCCATGGTTATATTTTGCTGTGGAGCCGTTGGCACATGACATCCCCCTCTGCCCCGATCCTGATTCTGGGCGCAACTGGCTACATTGGCCGCCATTTAACCGAACGATTGAGCAAACAGGGTAAGCAGGTCATCGCAGCTGGTCGCAATACTGAGTCCCTCGCGTCACGGCATTGGCCGGGCGTCGACTGCCAGCAGGTTGATCTTGCCAAGCCAGAAAGCCTGCCTGATGGCCTGTGGGGCGCGGAAACGCTCTATTATCTGGTGCACAGCATGGGCGACGGCGCGGACTTCGTGGCAAGGGAACGCATGGCGGCCATGAATCTGCTGCTGGCACTGGCCTCCAGCCGCGTAAAACAGATTATCTATCTGGGGTCGCTTCAGGCGAAGGATGACACTTCACCGCATATGCAGGCACGCCAGATTACCGGTGATATTCTGCGCAGCAGCGGTATTCCCGCCACGGAGCTGCGTGCGGGCATTATTATCGGCGCAGGCTCAGCGGCATTCGAGATCATGCGGGATATGGTCTATAACCTGCCGGTGCTAACGCCGCCGCGTTGGGTACGCTCTAAATCGTCCCCTATTGCGCTGGAAAACCTGCTGGTCTATCTAATCAACATCCTGCAGCACCCCGCGGCACAAAACCGCATCATGGACGCCGCAGGCCCCGAATACATCAGCTACCAGACGATGTTTGAGCGTTTCATTCAAATTAGCGGCAAGCGCAGAGTGCTGATTCCCGTTCCGATGCCGACACATCTGGTGTCCGTCTGGTTTTTGCATCTGGTGACCTCGGTTCCCCCGTCCATCGCCCGCGCGCTGATTCAGGGACTAAAACACGATTTACAGGCCGATGGCCGCGAACTCCAGGCCTTGATTCCACAAACGCTGATGAGCTTTGATGACGCCGTACGCCTCACGCTGCAAAGCGAAATGGAGAGCGTACAGCAGGCCGACTGGGGCGATGACACCGAGGTCCGCGCGCGCTGGAAGCCGAATTACGGCTTTTACCCCAAACAGGCGGGCCATACGATGGAGACGACAGCCTCCAGTCAGGCGCTCTGGCAGGTCATCCAGCAGGTCGGAGGCAAGGAAGGCTATTTTTACGCGAATACGCTGTGGAGCATCCGCGCCCGGCTGGACGATCTTTGCGGTAACGGTGTCACTTATGGACGCCCCGAGCGCGCGACGCTGGAAGTGGGCGACAAAATTGACGGCTGGAAGGTTATCTCGATCAAGCCACAGCGTCAGCTGGTGCTGCTATTCGGTATGAAAGCTCCGGGGCTGGGTAAACTCAACTTTACTATCACGGACAAAGGCACCCACCGAACCGTGGATGTCCGTGCCCGCTGGCACCCTTCCGGGTTTAACGGGCTGGTTTACTGGTTTCTGATGATGCCCGCTCACCTGTTTATCTTCCGTGGCATGGCGGCGCGTATTGCGAAACTGGCAGAGAAGGCAGTGATTTAGCGGCTGCCGTATTTCTCCAGCAGTGCATCGACAATCGCTTCACTCTGCGCATCTGGCTGGCCTTGATAGTTCTCTGGACGGAAATGCATCTGGAAAGCGGCAATCACCTGCCGTTTCTCACGCGCGGTCATCGTGTTCTGCACTGCATAACCATAGCGCCCCAATTTTTCCAGCAGAACCGCGTCATCCACCGGCTGCGTCGTTGGTCGTCCGTGCAAATAAAATGCTACCCGCTGCGCATCCGGCCAGGCCCCCACTCCCGCCTGCGCCAGCACTTGCCAGGGGAATAGCGGTCCGGGATCTTGTTTCCGCTGTGGGGCAATATCGCTATGCGCGACGACATTCTGCGGGGCAATCTGGTAGCGATCGACAATGTCACGGGCGAGTACAGTCACCAGTTGAATCTGTGAGGCGGTGAACGGTTCCCACGTATAGCCCGTTAGCGTGCGCTGATAGCCCGTATTTTCGATCTCAATACCAATCGAGGAATTATTCAACCGACTAAACCCACGCCAGCTACTCGCCCCCGCATGCCAGGCCGCCCGAGATTCCGGCACCAGTTGCCAGGCGAGCGGCTTGCCGCGCTGCAAGGGCGGATGTGCTGGAATGAGATAATGCGCACTGACGTGTTCATCCGTCAGAATATTCAGCGAGGTGGCAAAGTCTTCCGCGGTGTAGTGAATCACCAAAAAGCGGATACGCGGCTCCTGCGCCCGCGACTGCAATGCGGTCTCCAGTACATAATTATTCTGTTCCTGCAACGAAGAAGTCGATTGGCACCCCGCCAACAGCCCCAGCGCTATGCAGACCATCCATTTCAACATCATTATTCCACTATATAGGTATCTTTTCCGCCGCGTCTCTTGCCTGCACTAGTCGGTTATTTCAGCCACTAGCGGCGAACTTTTACCGCGGTACCGCTGACGGTCACCATCAACATGCTGCCATCCTTCCCGACAGTTTCATAGTCGAGATCGATGCCTACCACGGCATTCGCACCTAAATCAGCAGCCTGTTCCTGTAGCTCTTTGAACGCAATCTGCCGTGCCTTACGCAGCTCTTTCTCATAGGCGCCGGAACGACCGCCGACGACATCACGAATGCTGGCAAAAAAGTCACGGAAGATGTTCGCCCCCAGAATAGCCTCGCCGGTCACAACGCCACAATATTCAGTAATCGTGAAGCCTTCCAGGGTCGGCGTAGTGGATAATTGCATGTCGTCTCCTTTCACTGCGGTTTACTACCAATGGGCGGCACTGCCGACAACCCGCGATGAGAAAGCGAGCATCCAAGCTGTAAGCCGTTATTTTGTGCTATTATTTAACCAACAAATCGCTTATTGGCAAATTTTAACCCACGGTGATTGCATAACTATTCTGCCGACGTTAACATTCGCCGCATCAATGTCTATTCAATTCTTACGCATGAGTATTCAACTAAACGGCATTAACTGTTTCTACGGCACATACCAGGCGCTATTTGATATCACCCTCGATTGTCCTGCGGGTGAAACGCTGGTTCTTCTTGGTCCCAGCGGTGCGGGAAAGAGCTCGCTAATACGCGTTCTTAATCTGTTGGAAATGCCACGTTCTGGCACGCTTTCCATCGCCGGTAATCAGTTTGATTTTCAGCGCACACCATCCGACAGCGCGATCCGTGAGTTGCGTCAGAACGTCGGGATGGTGTTCCAGCAATACAATTTATGGCCGCATCTGACCGTGGTGCAAAACCTGATTGAAGCGCCCTGCCGCGTGTTGGGGCTGAGTAAAGAAGAAGCTAAAGCGCGGGCGGATAAACTGCTGACGCGTCTGCGCCTCAATGACTTTGCCGATCGCTTTCCCCTTCATCTGTCCGGCGGGCAGCAGCAGCGTGTTGCGATTGCGCGTGCACTGATGATGGAACCTCAGGTGCTGTTATTTGATGAACCCACCGCTGCACTGGATCCAGAAATTACCGCTCAGGTTGTCAACATCATCCGTGAATTGGCAGAAACCGGCATCACGCAGGTGATTGTGACCCACGAAGTCGAATTTGCCCGTAAAACGGCCAGTCGGGTAGTGTATATGGAAAACGGCCGCATCGTTGAACAGGGGGATGCGACGCATTTTACCCAGCCGCAGACGCCTGAATTCGCTGGTTATTTGTCACATTGATTACTATCAGGAAAATGATAATGAAAAAATTGATTGTTGCAGCCTTATTCGCAGTGAGCGCCGCCTCTGCTAACGCCGCGGATACCATCCGTTTCGCGACAGAAGCCTCCTACCCTCCGTTCGAATTTGTCGATGCCAATAACCAGATTCAGGGTTTTGATATCGATCTGGCCAATGCGCTGTGCAAAGAAATGCAGGCAAACTGCACGTTCAGCAATCAGGCTTTCGACAGCCTGATCCCCGGCCTGAAATTCCGTCGTTTCGAAGCGGTCATCGCGGGAATGGATATTACCCCTGAGCGCCAGCAGCAGGTGTCGTTCACCCAACCTTACTATGACAACTCCGCGCAGTTTATTGCCCAGAAAGGGAAAGTGGCCGATATCGCCGCGCTGACAGGCAAACGCGTTGGTGTACAGAATGGTACGACCCATCAGAAATACCTGATGGAAAAGCATAGCGATATCCAAACCGTGCCTTACGACAGCTACCAGAATGCCGTGTTGGACCTGAAAAATGGTCGTCTGGATGCCGTGTTCGGTGACACCGCCGTGGTTAACGAATGGCTGAAACAGAACGATACGCTGGCAACCGTGGGTCAGAAAGTGACGGATAAAGGTTACTTCGGTATCGGTCTGGGCATCGCCGTGCGCCAGAACAACGATGAGCTGCTGAAAAAATTCGACACTGCGCTCAACAAAATCAAGCAGGATGGCACTTACGAGACCATCTACAAAAAATGGTTCCAGCAGTAATCTGACGCTCAATGATTGAATTTCAACCTCTTGCAAGCGCCGCCGGGATGACCGTCGGCCTTGCCGTTTGTGCACTGGTGCTCGGACTCGTGCTGGCGATGCTGTTTGCCGTTTGGGAAACCGTCCGCTGGAAAGCCGTTAGCTGGACGGGAACCGCCGTCGTGACGCTGCTGCGCGGCCTGCCAGAAATTCTGGTCGTGCTGTTTATCTATTTCGGATCGTCTCAGTTGCTGATGATGCTGGCAGACGGGTTTACTCTGAATCTCTTCATCGTGCAGATTCCGGTAAAACTGGATATCGGCATGTTTGAAATCAGCCCCTTCCTGTGTGGCGTGATTGCGCTGGCATTGCTGTATGCCGCTTACGCTTCCCAAACGCTGCGCGGCGCACTGAAAGCCGTCCCGCAAGGGCAATGGGAATCAGGTCAGGCGCTGGGGCTCAGTAAATCCGCGATCTTTTTCCGTCTGATCATGCCGCAGATGTGGCGCCATGCGTTGCCGGGATTAGGCAATCAGTGGCTGGTATTGCTGAAAGATACCGCGCTGGTGTCGCTGATTAGCGTTAACGATTTGATGCTGCAAACCAAAAGTATTGCGACACGGACGCAAGAGCCCTTTACCTGGTACGTTGTCGCCGCGGCAATTTATTTGATTATCACGCTGTTAAGTCAGTATGTGCTGAAACGCATTGAACTGCGCACCACGCGTTTTGAGCGGAGACCTTCCTGATGCTCGCTTATTTACCTGAGCTATTAAAAGGCCTGCATACCAGCCTGACCTTAACCGCCGTCTCTATCGTCGTGGCGCTGGTGTTGTCGCTGCTGCTAACCGTCGTGCTAACGCTTAAAACGCCTGTCGTATCAATGCTGGCGAAAGGCTATATTACGCTGTTTACTGGCACACCGCTGCTGGTGCAAATCTTCCTGATTTACTACGGACCCGGACAGTTTACCTCTATCCAGCAAATTCCCTGGCTGTGGAACCTGCTTTCGCAACCGTGGCTGTGTGCGATGGTGGCGCTGGCACTCAATAGCGCGGCTTATACTACGCAGCTGTTCTATGGTGCGGTAAAAGCGATTCCTGCCGGACAGTGGCAATCCTGTGCGGCTTTGGGAATGAATCAGAAGCAGACATTACGCATTTTGCTGCCGTTCGCGTTTAAACGCGCATTGTCTTCTTATTCAAATGAAGTGGTGCTGGTGTTTAAGAGTACGTCGCTGGCTTACACCATTACGCTGATGGAAGTCATGGGCTATAGCCAACTGATGTACGGCCGGACGTATGACGTGATGGTGTTTGGTGCCGCAGGGATTATCTACCTGTGCGTCAACGGGTTACTGACATTGTTGATGCGCTGGGTTGAACGCCGTTCGCTGGTATTCGAGCGCCGTAATTAATCCTTAGCGTACTTATCCGCGCATTTATTCGCTTAGAAAGCAGGCTTTACCAGCCTGCTTTTTTTTATGGCGTGCCATCCCTGAGCACACCCTTACGTGCCGTTGCTGACACAACGTTAAGAATTTCTCCCGGAAATTTTCATTGCCAGCTGATGCAAAAACATGCAACAAACCGACTTTTTAATCATTTTAATTGCATATAAATTCAATCAATGGCATGATAATCGCCATGACGTCGGAATATTTCCGCGCCACTATTTTATAAGAAAAACAGACAGGAGTAGGTAATGAAAAAATTAGTGCTCGCCACCTTACTGGCAGGAATCGCCTTCAGCGCCACCGCGGCAGACACCATCCGTTTTGCCTCATCAGCCACCTACCCGCCCTTTGAATCACTGGATGCCAACAATGACATCGTCGGTTTCGATATGGACCTGGCGAAAGCATTGTGCAAACAAATGCAGGCAACCTGTACGTTCACCAATCAGGCATTTGACAGCCTGATTCCGGCGCTGAAATTCCGTCGCTATGACGCGGTGATTTCCGGTATGGACATCACGCCCGAGCGCGGCAAGCAGGTCGCGTTCACCCAGCCTTACTATGCCAACTCTGCTGTCGTTATCGCGCAAAAAGGGAAATTCAGCGATTTTGCTGCGATGAAAGGCAAACGTATTGGTATGGAAAACGGTACGACGCACCAGAAATACATGCACGACAAGCACCCGGAAGTACAAACCGTCTCTTATGACAGCTACCAGAACGCGGTACTGGATCTGAAAAACGGCCGTATTGATGGCGTATTCGGTGATACCGCTGTCGTCAACGAGTGGATCAAGGCGAGCCCTGAACTGGCAACGGTTGGAGAACACGTGACTGACGCAGAGTACTTCGGTACCGGATTGGGCATCGCCGTTCGTCCTGATGACAAGGCGCTGCTGGAGAAACTGAATAAAGCGTTGGATGCCATCAAAGCGGACGGCACGTACAAAACCATCAACGACAAGTGGTTCCCGCAATAAGGTTCCATCTGCTCGGTGCGATGTCTTATGAAATCATGCATATAACGCCGCTTTTTTGTCGTCCAGGCGTAAAAAATTGCGCTGAGGTGATCGTTACCGTCGAGTGAGCGGCAGGACGCCGCGAAAGACAGTGCCGCGTCGGGAACGCGTCACTGGCGGCTCGAAAAGCGGGAACGATCGCCGAAGGCACCGCGCAGCGGCGCAATTCGCGCCGAAAGCCAGTGGTCAAGGAGCTGCGGTAATTGAGCGCTCCTTGTCGGGCGTGTGATGAAATCATAGAAAGCACCAGAATTGACACGCCCGAAACTTTCATACTGTCGAACATGGATACAATAACGTAGTAAATTGCCACCAAGATATTTTCTATTACAGTCATCGCTTATCAAGCACGTTTCAGTAACGTCAGCACTTCATAGTGCGCCGTATGCGGGAACATATCGAACAGTTGTACGCGCAGCGCACGGTAATTCGTCAGCTCCGTCATGTCTTTTGCCATGCTTTCAGCGTTGCAGCTGGAGTAGAGAATATAGTCCGGTGCCATCCGGCTCAGGTAGGCGCACAGTTCGCTGCCGATACCTCGGCGTGGCGGATTGACTAGCACCAGCTCGGGAATTTCCGCTTTACCTGTCGCGAACTGCGTAGAATCCAAGGCCTGAAACTCCACCTGTTTCAGCCCAAGCTGCTCCGCAGAACGACGCGCGCAGGCTATCGCCTCGGCGCTGATTTCAATTCCCGTCAAACGCATCTCGGGTGACGCACAGTGCAGGCCAAAACCCCCTACTCCGCAAAACAGATCCCACATGCTGGTGATATTCAACTCTGCAACCCAGTCGCGTGCTGTCGCATACAGCACGGCCGCCACCTGCGGGTTCGTCTGGAAAAAACTTTGCGGACGGATATACAGCGGCACCTGATTGAACTGTTCGGCCAACGCGGCAGCCTCACTCAGCATGATTTCCGTTTCCCCTTCCATAATCGCCTGATGGACCGGCTGGATGTTGGCGGATATCACCTCAAGCTGCGGTAACTGCTGCCGTAGCCAGGGCAATGCGGCACGCAGCTGCGCCAGTTTGGTTTCCGAGCGTAAAACAAAACGCAGCATAAACGTGCCATGCTGCGTACTTTCCGTCAGCAGCAGATATTTCAGCTCCCCACGGCGTCGGGCCACGTTATAAGGCGTCAGCCCCGCTCGAGCAATGAAGACTTTAAGCACGTCGAAAACCGGTGCGAAGCTGGATGGATAAAGCGGACAATCGCAGAGATCCACCGCTGTTCCATCACGATGCAGCATCCCCAGCAGCGGGCGTTCCACACTGCCGCTCACCACCATTTTGGCTTTATTACGAAAGGCAGACTGTGCAGAGGGCTGCACCGGCAGCCAGCGCTGCACGGCGTGCGACTGTAGCAAGCCTGCAAGATGCTGTTGCTTATCGGATAGTTGCTGTGGGTAGGCTTTTTCCAGCCATTGGCAGGAACGACAGGTTCCCGTGCTGTAGCGGGCACAATGCATAAAAATCTAACTATTAAAAATAATACGGAATGAGAGGATTATACCACCCTGATGGCGTCACCCTGCGATCTTTCCGCTTGTTCATGGGCAACGCCAGCAGCCAGACTGGCTCAGGTAAGAGAAATGTCTATTTCTGGCGCAGAAAAAAACGCTTACTGCGTCGTGGCAGAAACAGTAAAACAATCACCAGAAGATCTGGGATCTTTTGCAGCAGGAGCTGATGCAACACGGCAGCATTGTTCTCTCCTGAAATATGGAATATCGCGGGCATAAACTCACTGAACGACGCCAGTAGCAGGTAACACACCACCGCGGTCTGACAGGCCACATAGCCCCATCGGCCCCAGTTCACACCGGCCAAAACGGCAAAGCCGCAGCGAATCTCAACGCCAACAACAACAAGTGATAACAGTAACACCAGCGTCGAATCCCAGGCTTCCGCGTTGCTGCCAATCCAGCCGCTAAAATCGCTGAGCCCTAACTCCCACACCAGCAGCAAAATCCCCAAAAAACGAGTAGCAATAATCGCAATCCCCGCCACCATGACTGGTACCGGGGCATAAACTTTGCGTTGTGTCATTTCCTTCTTCGTGTACAGAATTTCAACGCTCTCCCTTCATGCGGTCATTTATCCGCCAAAAATACGACACCCACATAAAATGGGATGCAGATATAAAACAACAACGCCCCCATACTCTGGCGGCGTTGCTGGAAATCTTCGCTAGGCTAACAAATTACGGTGAAAAATCGAATCAGCCGCGTCTCGCTTTTTGCATATCGCGATAGCGCTGCTTCTCTGCTCTCGCCATAAACCACCAGGCGATAAAACCAATAATACCAACGACTAACAATATCAGGGAAGCCAATGCGTTAATTTGTGGATTAACGCCCATTCTGACACTGGAGAACACCAGCATGGGCAGCGTCGTCGAACCAGGTCCAGCCACGAAGCTGGCAATAACCAGATCGTCCAGCGACAGCGTAAACGCCAGCAGCCAGCCGGAAAGCAGCGCAGGGGCAATCATCGGCACCGTGATAATGAAGAACACCTTGAGCGGATTCGCGCCCAGATCCATCGCCGCCTCTTCAATAGAACGGTCAAGTTCACGCAGGCGCGCGCTGATCACCACGGTGACATACGCGGTACAGAATGTGACGTGTGCCAGCCAGATAGTTAGCATTCCTCTTTCCGCTGGCCACCCAATCGCATGTCCTAACGCTACAAAGAGCAATAGCAGTGACAGGCCGGTAATCACATCTGGCATAACCAGCGGCGCTGTCAACATAAAGGCAAACCCATTAGAGCCACGGAAGCGGCCAAAACGCACCATGACCACGGCGGCAATCGTTCCAATAATCACAGCCATTGTGGCCGAGGCGGCCGCAATGGTCAGGCTCAGGAGCACTGCGCTGATCATCGCCGTATTATGGAACAGCTCGACGTACCAACGTGCCGACCAGCCTGCCCATACGGTAACCAGCTTAGAGCTGTTGAATGAGTAGATCACCAGCATCAGCATCGGCGCATAGAGGAACGTAAAGCACAGCACCAAAATCACAATACGCCACGGTGAGCGAACAACAGGTAAATTATTCACGCCTCACCCTCCGCACTTTTGCTCTGATGTTTGTGGAACCAGATAATCGGCATAATCAACAGCAGCAGCATGACAACGGCAACGGCAGACGCCACCGGCCAGTCTCGGTTATTGAAGAATTCCTGCCACAGAATACGGCCAATCATGATGCTGTCCGGCCCGCCGAGCAGTTCAGGGATGACGTACTCCCCTACCGCAGGGATGAAGACCAGCATCGAGCCCGCGATAATTCCGCCTTTCGTTAAGGGGACGATCACGCTGAAAAAGGTTTTCAGCGGTCGTGCGCCCAGATCCAAAGACGCTTCGACTAACGAATAGTCCAGCCGCATCAGCGCGGTATAGATCGGCAGCACCATAAACGGCAGATAGGAGTACACGACACCAATATAGACCGCCAAATTGGTATGCAGAATGACCAGTGGTTCATCAATCACACCCAGCCATAGCAAGAAGTTATTCAGGATACCGTTGTTTTTCAGAATCCCCATCCAGGCGTAGACGCGAATCAGGAATGATGTCCACGATGGCAAAATCACCAGCAGTAACAGAATGTTGCGCGTTGAGGGTTTGCTGTGTGCCACCGCCCAGGCCAGCGGGTAGCCAATAAGCAAACAGCACAGCGTCGACACGGCAGCAACCTGAAGCGATTGCATATAGGCATCGAAATACAGCGGATCGTCCAACAAATGCAGGTAATTCCCAAGATTCAGGGAAATATCCAGCTTGTCGTCCATCCAGGAAACCAGATCGGTATACGGCGGGATCGCGCGCGCCATTTCTGCAAGGCTGATTTTGAACACGATCAGGAACGGCAGCATAAACAGCAGCAGCAGCCACAGATACGGCAGCGCGATGACGAGCTTACGTCCGTGCTTTTGACGCCAGCGCGCCATCAGCACACGGAGCCAGAGTCTGGCCTTGCCCGGTGGTTCCGCCGTGTTATGTTCGGGAAATAAAGTCATGGCATTCTTCCTCACTACACCGTCAGAACCACACAGCTATCCGCATCCCAACACAGCCGGACCTCATCTCCCCAGGTCGGTGCGCCTTTGCGATAGCGGTAAGCATTTTGTAACTGCGCGCTGATGGTTTGCCCGCTGTTGAGCCTGACGTGGTAAATAGACAGGTCGCCCAGATAGGCGATATGCACCACTTCCCCTACCGCGAAGTTACAGCCGTCGGCTGGAACCTCTTCACACAGCATGATTTTCTCTGGACGCAACGCGATGTAGACCGGAACGCCATCCACCACCGAGACATCCGAATCCACCTTCAGCGGATGCACCAGCCCAGGGCTTTTGATGATCAGCGCATCGTCCTGACGTTCCTGCAAGATCCCTTCAAACATATTGACCGAACCGATGAACTCCGCGCTGAAACGCGTGTTCGGGTGCTCATAAATCTCTTCCGGTTCGCCAATCTGTACGAATTTACCGCGATTCATAATGGCGATACGACCCGCCATGGTCATGGCTTCTTCCTGATCGTGCGTCACCATCACGCAGGTCACGCCCACGCGTTCCAGAATATCGACAACCTCGAGCTGCATGCGATCGCGCAGTTTCTTGTCCAACGCGCCCATCGGTTCGTCCAGCAGCAGCAGTTTGGGACGCTTCGCCAGACTACGTGCCAGCGCCACACGTTGACGCTGACCGCCGGAAAGCTGATGCGGTTTACGATTGGCGAATTCTTGCATATGCACCAGCGACAGCATCTCTTCTACACGGTCTTTAATTTCTGCACGCGGTAGCTTGTCCTGCTTCAGACCAAACGCGATATTCTTTTCCACCGTCATGTGTGGGAACAGCGCATAAGACTGGAACATCATATTGATAGGGCGCTGGTAAGGCGGCACCAGTGACAAATCCTGACCATCCAGAACAATCTGCCCCTGCGTGGGGAGCTCAAAACCCGCCAGCATGCGCAGCAGCGTGGATTTCCCACAGCCAGATGCACCCAGCAGAGCAAAAATTTCGCCTTTATAAATCGTCAGGCTGACATCATCGACAGCGGCCTGACCATCGAACGATTTCGTCAGGTTACGCACTTCCAGCAGCGGCGTGGCCGCTTTTTGAGGTTTTGATTGAGGGCGGGGGATCGCGTCATTCACTTCGCATTGCTCTCCGGCAAAAGCAGAACAAGCCACACCGCTGATGCCGCCCTTCGGCGCTTTTTACATTCAGCGGTGTGACACAATATAGAGCGCAAACAGGCGGTAACACCGCCTGTTCTTTGCCACATTAATACCCATCCATTCTTTGGTTGCTGAAACCAGCACCCTCAAGCGCTTGGGTAATCATTCAAATCCAAAAGGCTATTTGCCGCTTTTAACCTTAGTCCATGCACGTGTACGAGTACGGTCAATCTGAGGAGATTGCACCTTAAGCGTAAACAGTTTGGCACGCACATCCGCCGGCGGATAAACGCCCGGGTTATTACGAATCTCTGCGTTCACCAACGGCAAGGATGCCAGATTACCGCTCGCGTAATACACATGGTTACTGATTCCCGCCATCACTTCCGGCTTCATCAGGTAATCCAGAAACGCATAGGCTTCATCCAGATTTTTAGCATCTTTTGGAATAGCGAGGACATCAAAGAATGCCAACGCACCTTCTTTCGGAATGCTGTATTGGATATTCACCCCGTTCTTCGCTTCTTTCGCACGGTTTCCTGCCTGCAGGATATCGCCCGCCCAGCCGACTGCGACGCAGATATCGCCGTTTGCCAAGTCGTTGATGTACTGCGATGAATGGAAATAGCGAATGCTCGGACGCAGTTTCAGCAGCAGGTCGGTCGCAGACGTGGTGTAATCACCCGGTTTGGTGCTGTTTGGGTCTTTACCCTGATAATTCAGCACGGTTGCAAAGATCTCTTCCGGTGCATCCAGGAAGGAGACGCCGCAGCTTTTCAGTTTTTCCAGGTTCTCTGGTTTCAGAACCAGATCCCAGCTGTTAACCGGTGCATCGGCACCCAGCGCCGCTTTGACTTTCTCAACGTTATAGCCGATGCCCGTGGTCGCCCACAGGTAAGGCAGGGCATATTTATTCTCTGGATCGTGCTGCGCAATCAGCTTCATCAGATCAGGATCCAGATTTTTGTAATTCGGTAACTTACTCTTGTCTAATGGCTGAAAGACTCCCGCAGAGAGCTGGCGCTCCAGGAAGCTGGCAGAAGGCACCACCAGATCAAAACCCGTGCTGCCCGCCATGAGCTTGCCTTCCAACACTTCGTTAGAATCAAACACGTCATAGACGACTTTAATGCCGGTTTCTTTCTGGAAATTGGCTAACGTGTCCGGCGCGATATAATCGGACCAGTTATAAACATGCAGCGTTTTCTCTTCCGCAGATGCGGTGACGGACGCGGCCATCAGCAAGCCGGTAACAACACCCGATAGCCATTTTTTACGTTGGGTGAACATCCGTTCCTTCCTCCATATAAGGGGGTGATTCATGGAAATGAGCCTGTATCGTTCCGATACAAAATATGTCCTGCCGCGCTATCCAATCGGTGAATGAGTATGCACCGATTTTTATTCGCTCAAACACAGACATAGCCCTGATTCAGCTGTCCGTGTCTTACAGGAATAAAGCATAACCCCACAACATCCTATGCACCATACTTGAACGTAAAAAATGGGTTTTAACGATTATTTATTCACATTTTATCGATGTGATGAAGGCATTTAGCGGCAAACAAAGAGAAATATCTGGCAATAATGCGAAATAACCAGAATAAGTGTCGGTGAGAGGAAAATAAGTAAAACCAATTGCTGCCTTTGGCAGCAACCGTATCAATGCAGATGTGAGGTTGTGACTCTGACAGCAGAGCCCTCTTCTTCCTCGCCGATAAACAGCAGATTATTAGCACCGGCCTCGAGGATCACCATTGAGATTTGTTCTTCGGACTGCTGCATGAAATGTCGGAACTGTTCCAATGTCATGCCAGCGGCCACGCTGAATGACTGGCAGACAATCAGCTTCGGCAGGTTATCGTCCTGAACATCGATAAACGCCTTAACGGTCAACGAACTGGCGTTGATTTGGCTGAGATCGCCGACCAGAGGAATCAATGCGCTGGGCTTCACTTCGGCAAGTGCGGAAAACAGAATCACGTTATCAACCAGATCAACTTTCGCATCGAACACGCCATCAAAATTTTGCATATGAGGAAGATGGAGCGCCTGACAGGAGTCACATTCGAAATACAGAATATTCAGTTGATCCAGCCACCGCCGTAGCATAGCCAAATCCGGGACGATGAGTGAATCCATCATGTTTGCCTCATACCTGTCGCCGTAAAAACAGCGTTGTTGAAAAGAAAGCACCACTCACGCGGGAGCGATGTTAAAACGTAAAACAGAAGCTGCCGTAAAACAGAAACAGCGTTAAAAACGGCCCATAGCTTACGGAATATTGCACGCCGATGCCATGATAAAAGCGCGCCATCACCGCTTTCCTCATTCCACTGCGCAGCGATGTGTTGAATAGCGCCGTGGCACGATGCCCACACGTCAATGGGGAACGCCGTATTTTACGGCGCAACCCCTGTTTCAGAAAGCTAACTTTTACTTATGGTTGCCGATGTTGCGAAGCGCCTCTGAGTATTTTGCTCAATAAATTCAATCATCATGCCAGCAATATCAAACCCGGTCGTCGTTTCAATCCCTTCCAGCCCCGGCGAAGCATTGACTTCCATCACCAGTGGCCCCCGGTCGGCGCGCAAAATATCAACGCCTGCGACATTCAGCCCCAGTGTTTTCGTCGCCTTGATAGCGATGGCTCGCTCCTGCGCCGTAATTTTCACGTTATTCGCCGATCCGCCACGATGCAGGTTTGAACGGAATTCCCCCGCTTTCGCCTGCCGTTCAATCGCTGCAACGACTCGATTGCCGATCACAAGACAGCGGATATCTTTACCCTGCGCTTCACGTACATATTCCTGCACCAGAATATGCGCATTCAACCCGCGAAAGGCATCAATCACGCTTTCCGATGCCTGACGCGTCTCGGCCAATACCACACCAATCCCCTGCGTGCCTTCCACCAGTTTTACGACCAGCGGCGCGCCGCCTACCATCGCGATCAGGTCACCGGTATCATCCGGCGAGTGGGCAAAACCGGTAATCGGCAGATCAATGCCTTCGCGGGCAAGCAACTGTAGCGAATGCAGTTTGTCGCGGGCGCGAATGACCGCCACAGAATTATTCAGCGGGTAGCTTCCCAGCATTTCAAACTGGCGCAATACCGCCGTGCCATAAAACGTGATCTGTGAACCGATACGCGGAATGACCGCGTCATATTTATCCAGCCGACGCCCACGGTAATGCACCGACGGCGCCGCTGAATTGATATTCATGTAGCAGGAAAGTGGATCAATAATCTCAACGCTGTGCTTGCGCGCCTCAGCCGCTTCACGCAGACGTTTGCAGGAATATAACGCCCCATCACGAGACAGAATGGCTATCTTCATAAATATCCTACAGATACTAGCGTATCGCCCATCCTTGTTGATGTAAGTAGTCCAGCATGAATGGACGTAACTCTTTTTTCAGCGTCCGTTCGACGTGATCACTCCAGCTCTCGCGGCGACTACCGGTACGTTGCAGATAATATTCCACCATTTGCTGGTCGTATTGCGCCAGTACATCGCGATCGAGCGGCTGATAGACATTTTCATGCAGCATCATGGCGGTTGGCATGCGCGGTTTCAGCATCGGTTCCGCATCCGGGTGCCCCAGACACAGGCCAAATAATGGCATAACCAACGGCGGCAATTGCAGCAACTGTGTCACATCAGCAATTCGATTACGGATTCCACCAATAAATACCCCACCCAACCCCAGCGACTCTGCGGCGACCAGCGCATTCTGCGCCATGAGGGCGGTATCGACACAGCCAATCAGCAACTGCTCGGCCAGCCCGGTTTCTGCCTGTGGAAAGATCGCCACATGGCGGTGGAAATCAGCACAGAAGACCCAAAATTCCGCGGCCTGCGCCACATAGCCTTGCTCGCCGGTATAGTGAACCAGCGTTTCACGCACGGCAGGATCGGTAATACGGATAATGGAGCTGCATTGTAAAAAGCTGGAGCTGGACGCGCTTTGTGCGGAGGTAATAATGGCGTGGCGTTGCTCATCCGTTACTGCCTGAGACGTAAACGCGCGAATAGAACGGTGGCGCTGTAGCAAATCAATGGTTGGTGTCACACTGGCATCCTTCAGTCGGTAAAGTACATCGTACATGCAGTTTGAAGTATGAAGGGAGTATATCGTAGCTCAGGTGGAGGCTGCATTACCCCACAGTCTAATCGGCGTAGCAAATCGTTGTAACAGGTAATGACTACTTTTTTTCATCAATGAATGCGGGCATAGTATTGATAAATGTCGGTATAGTAACGCGATTCGCAGTAACCTCATTAACCGTAACACTTTTAGCCGTGACCTTGTCTGCAACAGGCGTCACGCTATACGTTTCAAGAATGAGAACATTTTCTAATTTTACAAAGGAGTTTACATGTTCGCTGTAATTTTCGGGCGCCCCGCTTGCCCTTATTGTGTCCGTGCGAAAGAACTGGCAGAAAAACTGGCCGAGCAACGTGATGACTTCAGCTTCCGCTATGTAGACATCCATGCAGAAGGCATCTCGAAAGAAGATTTGTCCAAGACGGTAGGAAAGCCGGTTGAAACCGTGCCGCAGATTTTCCTTGATGAAAAACACATCGGCGGCTGCACCGATTTTGAAGCCTATGCCAAAGCGCATCTGGCTCTGTTCCAGTCATAATCATCGAGCTGGTAGGACAATAGCGCGGCGAAAGTCCGCGCTTTTTTATGGCAATGAGATAGGCTCTTAGCGAAGATAGCGTCGATAAAGACCGCGTAAGCACAACACACCCAGCGCACCCAGCACACACCAAAAGACCGCACTCATCACGTAGGCCAGCTCTTGCCAGAAAGAGCGCATCGGCGTATTCCACAGGTGAAGTACCAGTAAGCATACGGGCATCGCCGCCAGCGCGCCACACAGCGGGTAAAGCAAGCGGCGGCGCGCGGAAAGAAAACAGGCTATCATGCCGGGTAGCAGAAAAAGCAGCATCCCCGGACTGCCACGCAGCCCATCATTCACCGCAACATCCGAGACCTCAATTTTTTGGCTCAGGAATACTACGGTGAACAAGAGAAAACAGCAGGTCGCGCCCACCCAACCTTTATTTTTTGCCATAAATCGCCCTCTTTCAATATGCCTCCCAACCTGCATCAACCAGATACCGAAACATGAGAGAAAACATGCGGTATGGTAAAAGTGATGGGTATCTCTATTCCCCGATATGAAAAACATGAGGCTTCGCTACGATTTATTCGACGCGCAGGTTGTCCGCAGAAAAAGACAATAACCCGCCACATTTCTTTAACAGCGACACCACAATCATTAAATTAAACAATAATTACACTGAACAATTTTTATCGGATAAATTATACTGAACGAGGCTGATTCCTTTCAGCTGACGCGTATTGATACCGTCACGGGAATTCATGCATTTCATGGCTAAATCTAGCCGCTATAATGAATAACATCAAGAACTTACTGGTAAACAACAAGTTACATTCCATGAATATAAACGTCGCTGATTTGTTAAATGGGAATTACATTCTGCTTTTATTTGTGGTTCTTTCATTAGGGCTCTGTCTGGGGAAATTGCGCCTCGGGCCAGTACAACTCGGTAATTCTATTGGCGTTTTAGTTGTTTCTTTATTACTCGGCCAACAACATTTTTCGATTAATACCGAAGCACTGAGCCTCGGTTTTATGTTATTTATTTTTTGCGTGGGAGTGGAGGCAGGACCCAATTTCTTTTCTATTTTCTTCCGCGACGGGAAAAATTATTTCATGCTGGCGCTGGTGATGGTCGGTAGCGCCATGCTACTGGCGCTGGGTTTAGGTAAACTCTTTGGCTGGGGAATTGGCCTGACGGCGGGGATGCTGGCCGGTTCCATGACATCAACGCCGGTGCTGGTCGGCGCGGGCGACACGCTGCGCAACACCGCCAGTATGGGAAACCAGCTCGGTATTGAGCAAGATCACCTGAGCCTGGGCTATGCGCTGACCTATCTGGTCGGGCTGGTCAGCCTCATTTTTGGCGCACGCTATCTGCCCAAACTCCAACATCAGGACCTGCCCACCAGCGCACAGCAGATTGCACGTGAGCGCGGGCTGGACGCAGACAGCCAGAGAAAAGTCTATCTGCCAGTGATTCGCGCCTATCGCGTCGGGCCAGAGCTGGTTGACTGGGCGGCAGGCAAGAATTTGCGCGAGTTGGGGATCTATCGCCAAACGGGTTGCTACATTGAGCGCATTCGACGCAACGGCATTCTGGCCAGTCCCGACGGTGATGCCGTTTTACAAATCGGCGATGAGATCGCGCTAGTCGGCTATCCAGACTCGCATTCCCGCTTGAACTCCAATTTCCGCGACGGTAAGGAAGTCTTCGATCGCGATTTGCTGGACATGCGCATCGTGACGGAAGAGATCGTCGTCAAGAACCACAATGCCGTTGGCAAGCGCCTTAGCCAATTGAAGCTGACCGATCACGGCTGTTTCCTGAACCGTATTGTCCGCAGCCAGATTGAAATGCCGATTGACGATAGCGTCGTGCTGAATAAGGGGGATGTCTTGCAGGTCAGCGGCGACGCCCGTCGGGTAAAAAGCATTGCTGACAGAATCGGGTTTATTTCTATTCACAGCCAGGTTACCGATCTGCTGGCTTTCTGCGCTTTTTTCGTTATCGGTATCATGGTCGGACTGATCACCATCCAATTCAGCAACTTCACCTTTGGTATCGGTAACGCAGCCGGATTGCTGTTCGCCGGTATCATGCTGGGGTTCCTGCGCGCTAACCACCCGACCTTCGGCTATATTCCGCAAGGCGCGCTCAATATGGTCAAAGAATTTGGCCTGATGGTCTTCATGGCTGGTGTCGGCCTGAGTGCAGGTAGCACAATCAACAGCAGTCTGGGAGACGTCGGTATCCAGATGCTGGCCTCGGGGCTCATTGTCAGTCTGGTACCCGTGGTGATTTGTTTCCTGTTCGGCGCCTATGTACTGAAAATGAACCGGGCGCTACTGTTTGGCGCGATGATGGGCGCGCGAACCTGTGCACCCGCCATGGAAATTATCAGCGATACGGCTCGCAGTAACATCCCTGCGCTCGGCTATGCGGGCACCTATGCGATCGCCAACGTGCTGCTGACATTAGCGGGTTCACTTATCGTGATTATCTGGCCTGAATTACCCGGCTGAAAAAATGTAAAAAATCGTCAATATTTTCCAGAAAAGCGAGAACTTTTTCTTTTCCCTAAAGTCTGAATAAGTGCCACTGCTTTTCTTTGATTCCCCTTATTGAGGAGCCCATCGTTCCCGCCTTTCAGGTTCAAGAACGATGGGCGTTTTCTTTTCCGCGCTACGTTAGCCAAAACACCTCCTCTTCTCACTTTTCACACATTCGCTATCACATTCACTTCATTTTTTGTTATTAAAATAACAAAGTTTAATTTTATTGTTATTTTTGTGACATTTTGATCATTGAGTGTCATAATCGCACCACTGATTTTTTATCGATACCACCGAGGATTTACCATGACTGACTACGCACGCTATATCGACCACACACTGCTGGCCGCCAATGCCACCGAACAGCAAATCATCACGCTGTGTGATGAAGCGGTCGCACACCGTTTTTATGCCGTTTGTGTGAATTCAGGTTACGTTCCCTTAGTCGCCGAAAAGCTGCAAGGCACTGACGTTCAGGTGTGCTCTGTCATCGGTTTCCCTCTCGGTGCAGGCCTGACTGCCAGCAAGGCTTTTGAAGCCAAAGCGGCGATTGATGCCGGTGCTCAGGAGATCGACATGGTGATTAATGTCGGCTGGTTGAAAAGCGGGAAGATTGACGCCGTCAAAGCGGATATTCAGGCCGTGCGTGAGGTTTGCGCCGCTATACCGTTGAAGGTAATATTGGAAACCTGTCTGCTTAATGACGAGCAGATCGTACTGGTGTGTGAAATGTGTCGTCAGTTGGATGTCGCGTTCGTCAAAACGTCTACCGGTTTCAGCACCGGCGGCGCGCGCGAAGAACACGTTCGACTGATGCGTAGCACCGTCGGCAGCGAGATGGGTGTCAAAGCATCCGGCGCGGTTCGCGATCGCCAAACGGCACAGCGTATGATTGAAGCAGGCGCCACGCGTATCGGCACCAGCTCAGGCGTTGCTATCGTTTCAGGTGAAGCTGCCGCAGCAGGGAACTACTAACAACAAAAATAGCTTACGAGCTGGGAATTTTATGGAAACGCGGCGCGACGAACGAATCGGCAGACTGGCTCAGGCATTAAAGAAAACCGATAAACTCCATCTGAAGGACGCCGCACAACTACTCGGCGTGTCCGAAATGACGGTGCGCCGCGATCTGAATGCAGATTCCACCAGCATTATGCTGCTCGGCGGCTACGTCGTGAGTGACCTGAAAAATAACGGCGTCACAAACTATTTTGTCTCCGACCAGCAGACCAAACAGGTAAGGGAAAAGCAGGCTATCGGCGCGGCGGCTGCGTATCTCGTGGAAGCAAACGATACCGTTTTTTTCGACTGTGGTACCACGATTCCTTTCATCATTGATGCCATTCCTGATGAACTGCCTTTTACCGCAATTTGCTATTCCCTGAATACCTTTTTGGCACTACAGGACAAAAAGGCGTGCAGAGTGATTTTATGCGGTGGGGAATATCATCACGATAACGCAATTTTCACCCCGCTCAACCAGCGCAGCGAGTTGGACAACATCTGCCCGAATAAAGCGTTTATCTCAGCAGCAGGTATCGAGCTTAACGCGGGCGCCACCTGCTTTAACTTTGCCGAGCTGGGTATGAAACAGCGCGCAATGGCGACCGCACAGCGAATCATTATCGTGGCGGACAGCAGCAAGTTCGGCCAGATCAAACGCGCCTGTATCGGCCCGATGACGCTGTTTGATACGGTCATTTCCGACAGCGCCCCGGCCGAAACCTACTTACGTTACTTTTCCAACAACGGCATTCAGTTAATCCACCCAGGAGAGTAGAGTCTGTCCTGGTAGGCGTTATTGGTAGCACTAATGGAATAGACGCTTAACCGAATAGTCCGCCGAACCACTGTTGAACCTTCATCATCACTGTATCCCAGAGGCGGCTAAAGAAACCGGCCTCGGGGATATCATCCATCGCCACCAGTTCGCGCTGCCCGATGCTTTTGCCATCCAGTTGAAAATCGATGGTGCCGACAACCTGATTCTTGGTTAGCGGTGCGGAAAGCTGTGGTTGATTGAGCGTAAAGCTGGCTTTCAGGTTCTTCATCTGCCCTTTCGGGATGGTCAGCGCAGCATCCTGTGCGACGCCAAGTCGCGCTTCTTTCTCGGTACCAAACCAGACCCGCTGCGTGGTAAACGGTGCATCCGCCTTGATAGGTGTTACCGTTTCAAAAAAGCGGAAGCCCCAGGTAAGCAGCTTTTCACTTTCACGGAAGCGAATGGCATCCGTTTGCGCCCCCAGCACCACGGAAATCAGACGCATATTGCCTTCCGTTGCCGAGGCGACCAGATTGTGTCCCGCGCCGTTGGTGTGGCCAGTTTTCACACCGTCCACATTCAGGTTAGTGCTCCACAGCAGACGGTTGCGGTTAGGCTGGCGGATGTTATTGAAGGTGAATTCTTTTTCTTTGTGCAACGCATACTCTTCCGGCACGTCGCGAATCAACGCCTGGCCTAACAGAGCCATATCACGTGCGGTGCTGTACTGCCCTGTGGCATCAAGCCCGTGCACGGTAAGGAAATGCGTATTTGTCAGGTTAAGCGCCTTCACATAATTATTCATCAGGCTGACAAACGCATCCTGACTGCCTGCGACGTAATCCGCCAGCGCAATGCTGGCATCGTTACCAGACTGAATGACAATCCCTTTATTTAACTCAGAAACGGGGATACGGTCACCCGGCTTAAGGAACATCAGTGACGAGCCACGTAGCGCTGGGTTGCCAGTTGCCCAGGCATCCTTTCCGACGGTCACTTCATCCGTCGGACTAATTTTACCGGATTTAATCGCCTGTCCAATGACATAGCTCGCCATGATTTTTGTCAGGCTGGCAGGATCAAGACGCTCATCAGCATTGCTTTCCGCCAACACCTTACCGCTGTGGTAATCCATCAGGATAAAGGCTTTGGCGTCGATTTGCGGCACCGCAGGCATCTGTTCCGCATAGGTGAATGGCACCACACCAACAAGCAATACCGCACCTACAGAGAAAGACGTGAGTCTGGTCAGGAAAGGGGTTGTTTTCATGAGTTCGCCGCAATGTCCATCAGTCGTTAAAAATTCTTAATTTTCAATATGTTTTGAAAACTTTAGTAACATATAAAGGTAACGCGTCATCTCTGGGATGAAAACCGCTCCTTCTGTAAAGATAGTCAAAGAAATGAAAGCTTCTAAAAAAATGCTGATACAAAAAGGACTTAGGGGAAATAAGGAATATCTGAAAATGCAAGCAATCGAACAATCAGAGGAAATAACGGATGGCACGAGGAACATGGCAGTGTAGCCCCGCCCTCGTGCCCATAGATGAAAAGCCTTAGCGGCGTTCGCGCTTATCCGCACGCTTTGACAACCAGTCGCCCAGTGTTTGTACCACCTGCACCAGAATGACCAATGCAACAACGGTGATCACCATCACCTCGGTTTCATAGCGGTAATAGCCGAAGCGGATCGCCAGATCCCCCACGCCGCCGCCGCCGACGATACCCGCCATCGCTGAATAACCGATAAGACTCACCAGCGTAATCGTCAGGCCGCGCAATAATCCTGCTTTCGCCTCTGGCAGTAACACCGTGCCGATAATACGCATCGGGCTGGCTCCAAATGCTTCTGCCGCCTCCACGATACCGGGATCGATTTCACGCAGCGCGCTATCCACCAGCCGCGCATAGAACGCGATCGCCGCCACTGACATCGGCACCGCCGCTGCCACGGGTCCAATTGTATTTCCCAAGAGAAACTGCGTCAGCGGTAGCAGCAAGACCAGCAGGATCACGAAGGGAATAGAGCGAATAATATTCACCAGCACGGTGCCAAACAGATAGACGGCGCGGTTTTGCCAGAACAGATTCCTGTCCGTGACGTAAATCAGTAGCCCCAGTGGCAAACCGCCGATGACGGCAAGCAGCGTGGAAATCCCTACCATCTGGAACGTTTCGCCGAATGCCGCGATCAGATCGATCCATAAATCAGCCATGCAGCACCTCCACGTTCGCCGTTCTTACCTGAATATGTTCCACCGCTTCCGCCACTTTTACGGGGTCGGATGGATGCGTCAATAGCGCCACGAGGATACCTAGCGCACGATTGCCGATGTATTCGATCTTACCGTGCAGGATATTCACGGACACACCAAAGCGCGTCGCGACATCCGACAGCACGGGTTGCTCCGCCGATTCGCCGACGAATAGAATCTTTAATAATGTGCCCTGCAAATCCTTCAGCAAGCGTGGCGGCAGCGCCAAATCGAGCGTGTGGGAAACCAACTGGCGGGTAAATGCATGCTGTGGCGTCGCAAAGATATCGAAAACATCGCCTTCTTCCACCACCCGACCGCCCGTCATCACCGCCACTCGATCGCAAACGGCTTTAATCACGCTCATTTCATGAGAAATCAGTACGATAGTAATGCCCAGTTTGTCGTTAATCTCTTTCAACAGCGCCAGAATAGCAGCGGAGGTTTCCAGATCGAGCGCCGACGTTGGTTCATCGCACAGCAACACTTCGGGATCGTTAGCAATCGCTCGGGCAATCCCTACACGCTGTTTCTGACCACCGCTGAGCTGTGCCGGATAAGATGATGCTTTATCCGCTAGCCCCACCAGATTCAGAATTTCCGGCACGCGTGCTGTGATATCCGCGTTGGATTTACCGGCGGCTTTTAGGCTAAACGCCACGTTTTCCGCCACCGTGCGCGTCTGCATCAGGTTGAAATGCTGAAAGATCATGCCGATTTTTTGCCGCTGATCTCGCAGAAGCTGCCCAGACAGTTTGCTGATGAGCACACCGTTGACGAGCACACGGCCTGACGTCGGACGTTGTAAGAGATTGATGGTCCGCAGCAGCGTGCTTTTTCCCGCACCGCTGGTGCCGACAATACCGTAAACCTCTCCGCGCTGGATGTGCAGCGACACGTTGTCTACCGCGCGGTTTTCTGGCTGCTTCCCATGAGAGAAGTCAACGCTTACCCCTTCTAACTGAATCATTATCCGCAAACTCCTGGCCTGAGCGGAAAAGAAGAAAGCCGGTCATAGACCGGCCAAATAGCATGCTGTGCAAACCTGACGCTTACGGTGCGAGCGCTGGCGTTTTCGCCTGCATCCACTCCGGCTTTTGGAACTGGCTATACATCAATGCCGGATCGTTGATCACTGCGGCATACGCAGGTCCTTCCACAATCGCTTTGGTATCTTTAACAAAGGGCTTATCGAGATCGTCGGTACGCACGGCAATAATGTTCTTCAGGTTCTCATCCAGCGTTTCCAGCTTGATAGCCGATGACAGTTTCAGACCGGACGCCAGTGCGAAGTTACCGTTCACCAGCGAGGCCGTCACGCTATCCAGCGTGCGGGGCAGTTGCGCCGCCTCCATCGGTTTGAAGACCAACCCGCGTGGGTTTTCCAGAATATCCTTCTCCGAAGCCTTGGTCGGATCGATGTCCGCCTTAATCGTAATCAGCCCCATCGATTGTAAGAAGCGCAGGCCGCGCGCCAGATTGGTGGCGTCGTTAGAGAGCGTAACGACATCCCCTTTCTTCAACTCATCCAGCGATTTGATCTTCTTCGAGTAGAAGCCCATGCTGGCCGTCGGCACGGTAATCAACGGGGAAATTTTTAGCCCTTTATCAGCAGCGAATTTTTCCAGATACAGCGTATGCTGGAAAAGGTTGGCATCGATGCTGCCATTAGCCAACGCCAGATTGGGCTGAACGTAATCACTGAATTC
This sequence comes from Pectobacterium sp. 1950-15, assembly GCF_037136835.1. NCBI lineage: Bacteria > Pseudomonadati > Pseudomonadota > Gammaproteobacteria > Enterobacterales > Pectobacteriaceae > Pectobacterium > Pectobacterium sp. 1950-15. Next base: position 178,432 of record NZ_JBBBQR010000007.1, read on the forward strand.
ACGCACGACGACCTTGTAGCCTTTCTTCACCAGCTCAGGTTTGATCGCCAGATTCACCATATCGCCATACGGCCCCGGCGCCACGCCAAATGTGATCGTCTGTGGATCGCTGCTGGCCATCGCCAGTTGCATACCGGCAGCAAGCAGTGTGATGCCCAGCACGGCGCGAACAGAATGCGTCAATTTCATTGTGTAACTTTCCTGTCTGAGTGTAACTTGCTGTCATTATTAAGAATGACAAGTTAAATCATAAAGACTAAAAAGGCATATCATTATTTCTCATCGGCTGTCGCGGATGACCGGGGCAGGCTTCACGAAGAAAGAGGGGCAGGTATGATAACGATTTGGGGTCGTGATAACTCGACCAACGTAAAGAAGGTTCTGTGGTGTGCGGAAGAATTGGCGCTGCCTTATCAGCATATTGCGGCGGGTGGACAATTCGGTCTTAACCATGAAGCCGATTATCTGGCGATGAACCCGAATGGCCTCATCCCGTGTTTGCGAGACGGCGATCTGGTGCTGTGGGAATCCAACACCATCGTACGTTATCTGGCGGCGCAGTATGGGCAGGATTCGCTGTATCTCGCCGATGCAGGCAAACGCGCCAGTGCCGAAAAGTGGATGGATTGGGCAAACGCCCTCGCCGTCTCCTTCGGGCCGGTGTTCATCAATATGGTGCGCGTCGCGCCGGAAAAACGCGATATGGCCTTAGTACAGAAAGGCATCGCCGAATGCGAACGCCTGTTCGATATTGTCGATACCGTTCTGGCTAATCAGCCGTGGCTATCCGGCGAACAGTTTGGCGTTGGCGATATTCCGCTCGGCTGTATTGTCTACGGCTGGCTGAATATGCCGATTAAACAGCAGTCGCATCCGCATCTGGAACGCTGGTATCAGCAACTCACCGAACGCCCGGCTTATCAGAAGCACGTCATGATTCCGCTGTCTTAAGTGAAACAGGCACCGCAAGGTGCCTGATTGCTCACTCCAGTCCGACTTTCAGTAATTTGCCATTGTCGTGATCGGTCAGCAAATAGAGGTAGCCGTCAGGCCCCAACCTCACATCGCGAATACGTTCACCGCGATCGCTCAGCAAGCGCTCTTGTGAAGCGACTTTGTCGCCATCAAGCGTCAGACGAATCAGGTTCTTCTCTGCCAGCGCACCGATAAACACTGAGTTTTTCCACTGTGGGAAACGATCGCTGTTATAAAAGGCCATGCCGCTGATGCCCGGCGATTTTTCCCAATAGAAATCAGGGTTCGCCATCCCTGCGATCTCTTTTCCTTTCGCTTCTGGAATCTTCAACCCGGAATAGTTAATGCCGTGTGTCGCAATCGGCCAGCCGTAATTTGCTCCCGCTTTGGGGATGTTGATTTCATCGCCACCTTTCGGGCCGTGTTCATTTTCCCACAGCACGCCAGACCACGGATTAATCGCCAATCCTTGTGGGTTACGGTGTCCATAGGACCAGATTTCCGGCCGCGCATTAGGCGTGTTCACAAACGGATTATCGGACGGTACTTTGCCCTCCACCGTCAGGCGAACAATCTTGCCTTGTAGCTTATCCAGATCCTGTGCGGTCGGACGCTCGTTATTTTCACCCAGCGCGATAAACAGATGCCCTTGTTGATCAAAAGCCAGCTTGCCGCCGAAGTGGTTACCCGTCGACAGCTTCGGTTCCTGCCGGAAGAAGACCGTAAAATTCTCTAACCGCTTATTATCCTCGGACAGTTTACCGTAGCCGACCGCGGTTCCCGCTTTACCCTCGTTCCCCTCTTCGGCAAAGCTCAGGTAGATGCGTCGATTCTGCGCGAAGTCCGGCGATAGCGCGACTTCCAGTAATCCACCTTGTGATTTAGCGAAAACCTTCGGGACGCCAGCGATCGGCGCAGACAGCGCGCTCCCCGCTTTCCACAAGCGTAAATGTCCGGCACGTTCTGTAATCAGAATCCCCTGATTCTCCGGTAAAAACGCTAATGACCACGGGTGGTCCAGCTTATCCTGCAATTCCGTCACCTTCGGTTCCGCCGCTACTAGCTGGCTGGAAAACAGCAGCGTCACGCTAAGCAGCAGCCAATGAGGCGCAGCAGAAAATCGTCGTAACCGGGTGTGTGAAGCAGAATTGCGAGGCATGGGGCAATAGGACATAGCGTTGTCTCCATCCAACAAAAGTCCTGTAAATTTAGGCGGCAGACGATGTTTGTGCAAAAAAACGGGGCAGGGTTTACATTTATTGAAGAAATTCAAAGACACCAGTAGCTAAAGCGGCGGAAATGATAAATTGGATTATCTCGGCTGAATCATCCTGATTTTGTTTGCATCCCACGACGTCATCACATTTTTGTACAACCATACAGGTTGCACGTTATCAAACGATTCCTCGACGATATCAAGAAAACCATCCGGCGTGACCTCACCAAGAAACGTCAGCGTCGTCGTTGAATTATCGAAAAAATAAGCACGATGACAGAGTCGAATCATCTCGGAGAGATAAATCAAGCTACGCTGATAACGCCCGAAGACCTTATCCTTCGGCACACTATGCCCGCCTAATGCAACACGCTGAGTGATTCGTTCCTCGTTGAGTTCTGGATCTGACGTACAGACATAATAAAGATAGGGTTTATAACCGCTTTCTCTTGCCGCTTTTACAAAGTCGAGATGACTTTTGTGACTCATCACAGACTCATAGGTAAAAGAAAGCCGATCGCGAATCCAGTCCTCTCTCAAACCTAAGGAAATTCTCTGTGCCAGCCTAGCAGCTGATTCATCGGACAATAGTGCTTTATCGACCGTTTCCCCCAGCAACGTAGGGAGATCAATATGCTTTGCGATATCATCGGGGTTAAGGTACTGCCCCAAAGGAACGGCATACGTTTCTCTCAATTCTTTAGTCAACGTTGTTTTGCCCGAACCATTCGGGCCTGCAACCAGTCTCAAGCTCGGCAAAGCAGCTCCCTAAGCTTAATTGTCGGTTGACCGTCCACGGGTTTAATTTCTGAGAGCGTACCATCAGGTGCTTGACTGACCAACCAGCCATCTTTGATATAAGCGATTGATACACCGGAATCCAACGCTTCTTTGATCGCCTGCTTTGAGGCACGGGCTCCGACCTGCATTAAGGTCCGATTATCATCAATTTTGCTTTTACGCTGATGCTTACGCACGATTTTAATTCGCTGTACCATCATGCCTCCTGACTCATGGTAATGATGAAAAAGTATACCATAACGTTCTGCGTGCATTTACTATTTAGCCCCTCTTTGCGAAGTGCCTTCCACAAAAACCATCATCACCACAGCGATAAAATGCTGAGTTTTACACCACTGACTATAAGGATAATCAACTATGGTGTAGAATCCTCCGGTTTTTATTTTCTGTTTATTTTGTGAGCGAATAATATGCAACAACCACGTATCGGCTTTGTTTCCCTCGGTTGCCCGAAAAACCTCGTCGACTCCGAGAGGATTCTGACCGAACTGCGTACTGAAGGTTATCAGGTCGTCCCCCGCTATGACGACGCTGAACTGGTGATCGTCAATACCTGTGGTTTTATTGACAGCGCCGTACAAGAGTCGCTGGAAGCAATCGGCGAAGCGCTGAATGAGAACGGTAAAGTTATCGTCACAGGCTGTCTGGGTGCCAAAGAAAATCAAATACGCGAAGTGCATCCAAAAGTGCTGGAAATTACCGGTCCGCATAGCTACGAGCAGGTGCTGTCGCACGTACATCAATATGTTCCTAAACCGACGCACAACCCGTTTACCAGTTTAGTCCCTGAGCAGGGCGTGAAACTCACGCCACGCCATTACGCGTATCTGAAAATTTCAGAAGGCTGTGACCACCGCTGCACATTCTGCATCATCCCATCTATGCGTGGCGATTTGGATAGCCGCCCAATCGGTTCGGTGCTGGATGAAGCGAAACGTCTGGTTGATGCCGGCGTAAAAGAGCTGCTGGTGATTTCTCAGGACACATCTGCGTACGGCGCAGATGTGAAGCAACGTACCGGTTTTTGGAACGGGCAACCTGTCAAAACCAGCATGGTCAGCCTGTGTGAGCAACTGGCGTCGCTAGGCGTGTGGGTGCGCCTGCATTATGTCTACCCTTACCCACATGTAGACGATGTGATCCCATTAATGGCGGAAGGCAAAATCCTGCCTTACCTGGACATCCCGCTCCAGCACGCCAGCCCGAAAATTCTCAAGCTGATGAAGCGCCCTGGCGCAGTCGAAAGAACGCTGGAGCGTATTAAGCGCTGGCGCGAAATCTGCCCAGACTTAACGCTGCGTTCTACCTTCATTGTCGGTTTCCCCGGCGAGACGGAAGAAGATTTCCAGATGCTGCTCGACTTCCTGAAAGAAGCCAAACTCGATCGCGTGGGCTGCTTTAAATTCAGCCCGGTCGAAGGTGCTGCGGCAAATGCATTGCCGGATCAGGTGCCGGAAGAGGTCAAAGAAGAACGTTTCCACCGTTTCATGCAGCTTCAACAGGCGATCTCCGCCCAGCGTTTGCAGGATAAAATTGGTCGTGAAGTGCTGGTACTGATTGATGAAATCGACGAAGAAGGCGCGATTGGCCGCAGCATGGCCGATGCTCCTGAAATCGACGGCGCGGTTTACCTGAACGGTGAAACTGGCGTGAAAGTCGGTGATATCGTTAAGGTCAAAGTTGAACACGCAGACGAATACGATCTGTGGGGTAGCCGAGTTTAACGCGCCCATTACGCCTAATACCGATCGTTTGAGGATCGAGATACACGGGGCGGCCACAGGGGTGAGGCCTCCCTGCGGGAACCTCCCCCTGTGTTTCCCCTAACAACGGGCTAAGTAACCAGTATTACCCATCACGCCAGCTTTTCTGCCCGAAAGGCTGGCGTGTTATTTTCACGCCCCTCACCCTAACGCTGAAAATTCAATCAATAAACCACCCGTTCCTCGCCTTCGTCTTGCGTCACCCTGTCAGGTAAAGTAGCCTTGAGGCATGATTAGTCGACTAGCCTTGCCCGAGGCATAAGCATGTGGAAACGCCTGACATTCGGTTTGTTAGCCCTCATTGGCGTGCTGCTGCTCTCTGCTTTTGCCCTCGATCGTTGGATCAGTTGGAAAACCGCGCCATTTATTTACGATGAACTTCAGACCTTGCCGAAGCGTCAGGTTGGCGTCGTATTGGGGACGGCGAAATACTACCGTACCGGTGTGATCAATCAGTATTACCTGTTCCGTATGCAAGGGACGATTAACGCTTACAACAGCGGTAAAGTCAGCTATCTGCTCCTCAGCGGTGATAACGCACTGCAAAGCTACAATGAACCGATGACGATGCGTCGCGATTTGATCGCCGCAGGCGTTCCACCTTCGGATATCGTGCTGGACTATGCGGGATTCCGCACCCTGGATTCTATCGTCAGAACACGTAAGGTGTTTGATACCAACGATTTCACCATTATCACCCAGCGTTTCCACTGCGAACGCGCACTATTCATCGCACTGCACCTCGGCATTCAGGCGCAGTGTTATGCCGTGCCTTCGCCCAAAAATATGATGACCGTGCGGGTTCGTGAATTTGGCGCTCGTCTGGGCGCGCTGTTCGATCTGTATATCCTCAAACGCGAGCCACGCTTTTTAGGGCCGCAGGTGCCGATTCCCGCAGAACATACCATTCCAGAAGATGCCCCGGATTATCCTGCCGTCCTGCCGGAACAGGTGCTTCCTGCGCCAGCGCATCAGGCTAAACCGGAGCAACCGGCAAAAACCGAGTCCGAATCCGAACCTCACCACGAGCAGGCCGCACCGTAAGGTTTTTTCTATTCGGTTTTCCCTACCGCATTGGTGAGTTTGCGCCATAGCCATTCCAGCGGCCCCTGACGGAAATAGCGCAGCCAGTAGTGAGAAATGACCAGATTGGCGATCCAGATAATGGGAACCAGCGCTAACAGTTGCAGACGGCTGAAGGCCATAAACAGACCAAGCTGGTTAAACAACACCACGCAAATCAGCGTTTGCAGCAAATAGTTGGTTAACGCCATACGCCCGACATCTGTAATCCAGTACGTGATGCGCCATTGGCACAGCGTCCCCCAAAAACCGTAGCACAGCGCCAGATAGCCTATCGCCTGCAAGGGTGAACTCAGCTCGCGCGGAATTTGCAATAACAGCCCGCTCCAGCGATATTCCCAGTCCACCAGCCACTGCCCCACCACGCCAATGCTGTTAATCGCCACGCCCAGTGAAATCAACCACAGTGCCACCTTACGATAGTGCGCTGTGCTGAATTCCCCTTTCAGCCAGCCACTGCGCATCAACCCGGCGCCTAATAGCATCGATCCCGCCAGCAGCCAGCCGTACTGCACGCCCAGCGACAGCAGGCTTTCCGTGAGCAAATCGACGCGGTTGATCCACGCTTCCGGCCCGCCTAACGCCCGCCAATAAGCCTCGTAGGTGATATCCGCCATACCCGGTAGCCAGAATCTCCCCGGTTGCAGGCTCAGAATCTGGCTCAGTACAAACAGCACGCCGATACCCACCAGATACAGAACCGCCCCTGTACGCATTAGCAACTGGCTACTTTCCGCATGGCGAATCATGCCGTAACACACCAGCCCTATCAGCGCATAGTCGAGCAAAATGTCGCCATCCCACAGGAAAATGGCATGAATCAGCCCGATGATCATCAGCCAGAACAGACGAGCATGTACCCAGCGTTTCCCCCGCGGCAGCAGTAGCTGTAGCCCCGCGCCAAAAAGGAGAGAAAACAGCGTCAGGAATTTTGCCTGCGCCAGCAGATCCATCGCCGCCCACGTCAAAGTATCGGACAACGTGGCTTCTCCTTGCCAGGCTGGATTGAGGTATGCCGCATGCGGTAAACCAAACGCCGTAATATTCAGCAGTAAAATACCCAGAATGGCGACGCCGCGTGCGAAATCTAGCGTAGCTATCCGTGAAGGTGGCCGCGAAGGTGGCGAATGAGGTGATGGTACAGTGTGAGAAGGCATACAAATTACATTTTCAAATCATCGAAGTAGCGATTGTATGCACAGAAAGGAAAAAAGCGAAGATGCTTGCTGATTTGACAATGGCCGATGTGGCGATGACGAGGGTATTCCCTTCATCATCGCCAATAAAACAGGCTTAATTATGGTGGCGAACCGCGCGCAGGAATTCCTGACGTGTGTTCTGGCTGGATTTAAACAGCCCGCCGAGCGATGTCGTGGTCGTGGCGCTGGTCGCATCACGAATACCGCGCGCCTTCACGCAGTAATGCACCGCATCAATCGAAACCGCAACGTTATTGGTACCCAACAGCGTTTGCAGCGCGACTAAAATCTGCTGAGTTAAGCGTTCCTGCACCTGAGGCCGCTGAGAGAAAAACTGGACGATGCGGTTGAGCTTCGACAAACCAATGACGCCATCTTTCGGAATATACGCCACCGTCGCTTTCCCATCGATCGTCACGAAATGGTGTTCGCAGGTGCTGGTCAGCGTAATGTCGCGCACGGTAACCATTTCATCGACCTTCATTTTGTTTTCAATGATGGTGATTTTAGGGAAATTGGCGTAGTCCAAGCCGGAGAATATTTCATCAACGTACATTTTAGCGATACGAGTCGGTGTTTCAGCCAGGCTGTCATCGCTCAGATCGAGACTCAGCAAATTCATAATTTCCGTCATATGCTCGGCAATACGTTGCTTACGCGTATCCCGATCCAACAACGCCCCGCGCAGCGGCGTTTCCAGACCGCGTGCCAGCAGTGCTTCGTGCACCATAACGGCTTCTTTACTTAGTGATGACATTATTATTCTCCTGCAGGTGTAACTATGCCTATCGCACTATCATGGCCTTGATCATACCCTAGCGCCGTCAACACTCTAGTTGAGAGAGTCGCGATTATCCAGTGATTGTATGTCATGATTGTTGAAATAGATTCAGGTTATCACGCGTAGCAGGTGCGCCTGTGTGCCGCAACGAGGGGCATATCTTGCGCACAGAAAAACCACGATTCAGTCATACATGTTCCGTGATAAACAAAAAAGCACCGGGAACATCTCCCAGTGCTTTTAGCAATAAATCACCTGATTTTTGCGGTCATCAGCGCGCTGACGCCGCGTGTCGTGCGATTATCAGAAGGTTTCCCAGTTGTCGTTAGCATTACCTTTTTTACCGCCAGCAGCCGCTAATAGCATCGGCTTCTCCACCGCTGACGCGCTCTCCGCCAGACGCTGCTGAGGGCGACGATGCGCCTCTGCGGCCGACAGCTGGAATACCGATACAGCCTCGGTCAACTGGCGAGCCTGATCTTCCAGCGAGGCAGCAGCGGCAGCAGACTCCTGCACCAGCGCGGAGTTCTGTTGTGTCACACCATCCATTTCGGTCACCGCCTGACCAATTTGCGTAATACCGCGGCTCTGCTCATCCGACGCCGAGGCGATTTCACCCATCAGATCGTTCACCCGGGTAATCGCAGAAATGATGGAATCCATCGCTTCACCGGTTTGTGTAACCTGATTTGACCCCGTATTGATACGTTCAACCGATTCCGTAATCAGGCTTTCAATTTCTTTCGCCGCCTGAGCACTGCGCTGCGCCAGATTACGAACTTCGCCTGCAACTACCGCAAAACCACGCCCTTGTTCACCGGCTCTGGCCGCTTCCACCGCCGCGTTCAACGCCAGAATGTTGGTCTGGAAGGCAATGCCGTTAATCACGCTGGTGATATCAGCAATTTTCTTCGAGCTGGTCGTAATGCTTGCCATCGTCGCCATCACATCGGCTGTGACGTCGCCCCCTTTCTTCGCCGCAACAGAAGCGTCCTGCGCCAGCTTGGTCGCCTGATGGACGTTATCGGCATTCTGTTTCACCGTCGCGCTCAGCTCTTCCATGCTGGCGGCCGTTTGTTCCAGTGCCGCAGCCTGCTGCTCGGTGCGCGCGGACAAATCGTTATTGCCGCTTTTAATTTCGCTGGAGCCCTGATGAATCGATGCCGAGCTGTCGCGGATAATGGATACCGTATTAACCAGACTGCCCTGCATCTCTTTCAGATAAGGAATCAGCTGCCCAGCACAGTTACGACCAAACTCGTCAATCGGGTGGTTAAGCTGCCCAGCAGCCAGCACCTGAAAATACCCTTTGATCATATTCAACGGCTTAACCAGATAGTGCACCAGATAGCGATCGGTCAGCAGCAGGATTAACAATCCAAGAACCGCCGCCCCCAGCAGGATATGATTACTCCAGCCAACCAGACCGTAGACCTCGCTCATTGACTCCTCTGACGAGGAAAAGATCGCCGCCTGGTATTTCTCCATATTGGCACCGAATGCCACGCTCAACGGCGGATAGGTTTTACGGAAAAGCTGACGGAACTCCTCCTGACGATTCTCACGCGCAGCGTTCAACATCGGCGTCAACCCGTTATCGAGTAACTGGGTCCACGCGGCGATCATATTGTCTGCGGTTTCTTTATCAACGCCAACATGTTCAATACGTTTAAATGCAGCCAGTTGATCTGACGTGATTTTAAATGCTGCGGTTGCAGACGTGAAGACTTTCTCCGCATCGGCGACATCACCCGTTTGTTGGAAATCCATCGAGCGAACGACACGAGTAACCGTACGAAAATATTGGTCATTGCCTTTTACCAGCATCTCTACGTTTTTACGCTGAGTCTCGCTGGATTCCAATAGTTTGGTCATGCTGCTTAATGAGGTGGTGGTAAAGAAAGATGCCCCACCCCATACAGCCAGAAACAGGCCTAATATTGTTAAAAGCATTGCCCTGATGGTGATATTTTTTAAAAAATTCACAGAAGACTCCTATAAATTATCTGGCGATTTTCCTCTGCGCTTTCTACAACATGGCTGCACATTTTTAATTGGAAATACGCCGGGTGTTACGTCATTTAATGAAGAGCAGAGGCTCTCATTAGTTAGAGTTATTTTCCTTTAATGACAAAAAGACACACTTCCTTACAATAACGATAAGGTATTCCTACCATACATTAACATTATCGGCACTTTGGACAGGCACTTTACGCTTTTACATCAACAAATGCGATCAAAATGAAGAAATGCGATAGTTTTTGACTATTGCTTCGCTACAACAATTTATCTACACATTTAACTATTTATTTTAATTATCTATTTATTTCCCCTCCTTCACTATTGCGCCAGGACAAAATACAGTTTTATTTTTCTGTGATTATTCTTATTTTCCATTCTGATCTCATCCGCAGAAAAATATGTCCCTATTAGTTATAAAGTTGATTACGGTGCTATTAATTCAGGCCGGATCGTTTTATCGCTTTCTAAGCCAAAATATTAATCCTGATGATAATTACGCCCCTCATTTTCATCATTCAGGCAAGGTTGCAGGCCGCTGAGTTTACGTTGCCTTCACATCCGAGTGGCTTAAGCCTGTTGCGAAATGCGTAGCTTGCCGCTACACTTCACAAAAAATGAATAATCAAATACCAGTTCATTACAAAAAGAGAAAGATATGGATTTGACCCAGCTCCGCATGTTCTGTCTCGTTGCCGAAACGGGCTCCGTCGCACGCGCCGCGGAACAGCTTCACCGGGTGCCCTCAAATCTGACTACGCGGTTACGCCAGTTGGAACAGGAATTGGGTACCGATCTGTTCATCCGTGAGAAACAACGTCTGCGTCTGTCCCCGATTGGGCACAATTTCTTATGTTATGCGCAGCGCATTCTGGCACTCAGCGAAGAAGCGATCAGCATGACGCGCACGGGTGAACCCGCAGGTAATTTCGCGCTAGGCTCGATGGAAAGCACGGCGGCAACCCGTTTGCCCACGCTATTAGCGGCTTACCATCAGCGTTACCCCAACGTGTCGCTGTCTCTGAACACCGGCACATCCGGGGAAATTATTGAACGCGTGCGCGCGGGAACGCTGGCTGCCGCGTTAGTCGATGGTCCTGTCGTCTACGATGAGCTGAATGGCTGTTCATGCTTTACGGAACGACTCGTGCTGATATCCGACACGACGCACGCGCCGATTAGCCATGCGCGAGATGCCAGCCACGATACGCTGTTTGCTTTCCGCCCCAGCTGTTCCTATCGAAAGCGCCTTGAGAACTGGTTCCGGCAGGATGGCGTGGTACCCGGCACTATCATGGAAATCCACTCATACCATGCCATGCTTGCCTGTGTAGCCAGCGGGGCTGGGCTCGCCATGCTCCCATATGCCATCCTTGAATCGTTGCCCGCTGGCGCGCGTGTTCAGGTACATGAATTACCGCCCGACATCGCCACCGCATCCACGTGGCTCGTCTGGCGGCGTGACGCCTTCGGCCCTAATGTCGAGGCGCTGAAAAAACTCATTATTGAACAGAGCAGCATGATTGAACCACCCGCTCAGCAGGAATAATCCCTTATCTTCCCTGAGCGACCATTTTCAAGACAGGACGACAAGGTGATGAATGCCACGTCCTATCATTCAACTTACAACCCATAACGGAATGCCATTAGGAGTCCTCCACCATGCAAATGATTAAAACCCGTGCCGCCATCGCCTGGGGTCCCAACCAACCCTTGTCGGTTGAAGAAGTGGATCTGATGCCACCGCAGAAAGGTGAAGTTCTGGTACGCATCGTCGCAACTGGCGTGTGTCACACGGATGCCTATACCCTGTCCGGCAAAGATCCTGAAGGCGTATTCCCGGCGATTCTTGGCCATGAAGGCGGTGGGATTGTGGAAGCCATTGGGGAAGGCGTAACCAGCGTTGCCGTCGGCGATCACGTGATTCCGCTGTACACGCCAGAATGTGGCGAATGTAAATTCTGTCGCTCCGGCAAAACCAACCTGTGTCAGGCTATTCGCTCCACGCAGGGCAAAGGCCTGATGCCAGACGGCACTACCCGTTTCTCTAAAAACGGCCAGCCGATTTTCCACTACATGGGCACCTCCACCTTCGCAGAGCACACCGTCGTGCCCGAAATTTCGCTGGCGAAAGTGAATAAAGAAGCGCCGCTGGAAGAAGTTTGCCTGCTGGGCTGCGGCGTAACCACTGGTATGGGTGCCGTGCTGAATACCGCCAAAGTTAAAGCGGGCGATACCGTTGCGATTTTCGGTCTCGGCGGCATTGGTTTGTCGGCCATTATCGGCGCGCAAATGGCCGGTGCCGGACGCATCATCGGTATCGATCTCAACACCAGCAAATTCGAACTGGCACGTAAACTGGGTGCTACCGATCTGATCAACCCGAAAGATTACGATAAGCCGATTCAGGACGTCATCGTTGAGCTGACCGATGGCGGCGTGGACTTCTCCTTCGAATGTATCGGTAACGTCAATGTCATGCGTTCCGCGCTAGAGTGCTGTCATAAAGGCTGGGGTGAATCCATCATCATCGGCGTAGCAGGTGCAGGCGAAGAGATCGCCACTCGTCCGTTCCAACTGGTGACCGGTCGCGTATGGCGCGGTTCCGCTTTCGGCGGCGTAAAAGGCCGTAGCGAACTGCCAGGCATTGTCGATCGTTACCTGAAAGGCGAGTTCCCGCTGAATGATTTCATCACCCACACCATGGGGCTGGACGACATCAACACCGCATTCGATTTAATGCACGACGGTAAATCGATTCGCTCAGTGATTCATTTCGGTTAATTGCACCACCGTCAGGAACAGAAAAAGGAGGCTGTACAGCGATGACTTCATCACTGGAACTGCTGGAAGAACACCGTATGTTTGGCGGCTGGCAACAGCGCTACCGCCATGTGTCAGACACACTGAACACCGCGATGACGTTCAGCATCTATCTGCCACCGACGCAGGATGACACGCCGCCGCCCGTGCTTTACTGGCTGTCTGGCTTAACCTGCAACGACGAAAATTTTACGACGAAAGCAGGCGCGCAGCGCGTTGCCTCCGAGCTGGGTCTGGTGCTGGTAATGCCGGACACCAGCCCGCGCGGCGATGGCGTCGCGGACGATGCCGGGTACGATTTGGGTCAGGGTGCAGGGTTCTACGTGAATGCCACGCAGGCGCCCTGGTCGGCACACTACCGGATGTATGACTATATCAGCAGTGAACTGCCGGCACTGATTCAGCAGCATTTTAACGTGGCTAGCCGTCAGTCCATCAGCGGGCATTCGATGGGCGGGCACGGCGCGCTGATGCTGGCGCTACGCAATCCGGAAAAATTCCAGTCTGCATCCGCGTTTGCACCGATCGTTAACCCAAGTCAGGTTCCCTGGGGACGCAAGGCGCTTACCGCCTATCTCGGCGAGGATGAGACGCAGTGGTTGCAGTATGATAGCTGCCATTTACTGGCAAATAGTCAGAAGAAACTACCAATACTGGTCGATCAGGGAGACTGTGATCAGTTCCTTCCTGACCAGTTGCAACCCGCGAAGCTTGAAGAACTGGCAAGCCAGTATGCCTGGCCGCTAACGCTGCGGACACAGTCCGGCTATGACCACAGCTATTTCTTCATCGCCAGTTTCATCGAGGATCACCTGCGCTTCCACGCCCGCTATTTATTGGAAGACTAGCTGTCCGAATAATAGTGCTATGCTTACCTCGTTGAGCGCCGCGCTCAGGAATCTCCTGAGCGCGTTTTCTCTCCCAATCGTCATAATCTCTGAATAACACGAGCGCACCTGCCGCGTGCGGCCTTAACGGATCAAAAAAGAAAAAAAGGAAACCTTGATGATACACGTTCATCACCTCGAGAAATCCCGTTCGACCCGCGTGACCTGGTTGTTGGAAGAGCTGGGCGTTGATTATGAAATCATTCGCTACGCACGTGACCCAAAAACGCTTAGTGCTCCCGCATCGCTCAAACAAATCCACCCGTTAGGGAAATCACCGGTGATTACCGATGGCGAACTCACCGTTGCCGAATCCGGGGCCATTGTGGAATACCTGATTGAAACTTACGGTAACGGCAGACTCCGTCCACAGAGCGGACAAGCGCTACTGGACTATCGCTTCTGGCTGCATTTCGCTGAGGGTTCACTCATGCCGCTGCTGGTAATGCGTTTAGTCTTGGCAAAAACAGAATCCGCACCGATGCCATTTTTCATCCGCCCTATCGCACGCAAAATTGTGCAGAGCATCGAGCAGGCCTTTATTGTGCCGAGGCTGACGACACAGTTGCAGTTCATCGAACAGCATTTGAGTACACAAGAGTGGTTTGCAGGAGCGTCGCTCAGCGGTGCCGATATACAAATGGCCGTCCCGCTGGTGTTGGCGAAAACGCGTCTGGATTTCAGCCGTTATCCGCATATCCAGCAATACATTGAACGGGTAGAAAGCCAACCAGCGTTTCAACGGGCTATCGCTCAGGATTAATGGGGAAATCAGAGCATCTCCTCATCGGTGATAAATAGCAAACCGGTCAGGAGCGACAGAGAAAGAATTCTGTGAGCGTTTACTGATTATTCATGATCTAATAACGATATGCTGCTGTTTACCCCCGATATATTTCGAGCTATAACACAATATAGCCAGAGGGCCCGAAAGAGGGTGGAATCCCGTCAGGATGCGGCATTGACACGTTGGGAGTGATTAATTTTGCAGAGAAAACGCGTTTCATCAGCAGAGTTGTTTTCAGTCGGATACGATGCAGAAAAAAGCCAATTGGAAGTCGAATTGCTAAATGGGAGCATCTATCTCTACAGCGGCGTAGCACGCATGATTTATGAAGAGCTGATGGCCAGCAAGACGAAGTACCGTTACTACGCCAGCTTTATCAAAAACTCATTCCCCTACGAGAAAACGCAGTAGTTTTTGAAGATAAAGAATAGTCTTTAGGGCGGAGAATACTCTCCGCCCTTCTCTTTCTACCCGGTTATTCCCCAGTCGACTCAACGGTGTTAAACGCTGCCAGCAGAACCTCTTCATTAAGCGCCAACGGCAGATAATGAATGGATTCCCCCGCCTGCAAGGTTCGAGCAATCACGGCCTGAAGCGACGCACGATCGTGAATATCTACATCCAGTGCGGCCAACGAGGTCGGCAAACCAAATGCCTTAAACGCCGCTTTCAGTTGGCTCAGCGTTTCACGATCCCCCAGCAAAGCACTCTGCACCAAAATGCCATAGGCCACTTTAGTACCGTGCAGAAAGCGTTCCGTTTGCGGCAATACCGTCAAACCGTTATGCACCGCATGCGCCGCTGCCACACGGGTGTAACGCTCACCCAACCCGCCAACCATGCCGCCTCCGGCAATGATCGCATCGACCACATCCAGAAAATCCTGCGTCAGTTCACCACGCTCGACGGCTTCCAGCGCCGCCGCACTTTGTTGCAGCAACACATTGCGGATATCCAGCGCGGCTTGTAGCCCGAGCCGCACAGAAAGCGGCAGCGTTTCTGGCTGAGGACTAAGCACAACGGCTTCATACCACTTCGCCAGCGTATCGCCGACGCCAGCCAAGAGGTATTCCACCGGTGCCGCCAGCAAAATTCGCGGTTCCACCAATACCAGATGGTTAGCGTCAGTGAAAATCTCGAAGCGCAGTGCCTGTCCGGCATCGTTATACCAGACGGACAGTGGCGTCCAGGCCGCGCAGGTCGCTGCAATAGTCGGAATAGCCACCAGCGGCACGCCAATGTGACGCGCGGCCACCTTCGCCGTATCCAGCACCGCCCCGCCACCGACGCCAATGACAACCTGACAGTCATCACCCGCCTGTGCGACCAGTTTTGCAACTTCACCTTCACTGCAATGCGCCCCAAACTGAACGCGTCGGGCTGACGGCGCGTCGAACTCGGCGGGCAAATACGGCCGCGCCGCCGCAATCGCCCGCTCGCCGTAGATCCACAGTGCGTTTTTCAACACCTCTGGCGGATAAAACTCCAGCAGCTTATCGATAGCGCCAGAGAAAGAAAAATAGTTGGCGGGGCCAACCTGTACGCGGACTGTCGTTGTATGCATGTTTGAATCTTCCTCTCCGCCCACTCTCGTGAACACGGCTCTTATTTTATCTTATGTTTGTTTGGTAGATGAATCTGCTGCGCTACCCTATTGATAATTCCATCTTATTCACTTGCTTGCGGCAGCTTAAGAACTTTTTTACTTAATTTATGCTTTTCCGTTCATAGCCAACCAATCTCAAACACTTGAAGCTGTATTAAATTCTCTGAGATATGTGCTACCTTTCTTTTCCGTTATTTCATGACCCTGACCGCCAAGAGCGTTACCGACCATGATCCCTACCTCCCAAAGCCGACTGGAAATGCAAAACATTTCCATCTCCTTTTCTGGTTTCCACGCCCTCAAGCAGGTTAATTTCACACTGGAAGGTGGTTCGATTCATGCCCTGACTGGCGCAAACGGCGCGGGTAAATCCACGCTCATGACGATCTTATCAGGCGCTTACGATCACTATCAGGGCGACATCCTGATTAATGGCAAGCAGGTCGACGTCCATTCACCGCGTGATGCCAAGCGGTACGGTATTCATCTGGTGCAGCAGGAAGTTGATGTCGCGCTGGTTCCCACGCTGTCCGTGGCGGAAAACATTATGCTGGATACGCTGGCGCAGGACGGGCATCTGCTGAGCTGGCCGCAGATATACCGGCAGGCGCAGGCGCTGCTCGATCAGCTTGGCGTTCACCTGAATGTTCGCCAGCGGCTGGATACCTGTTCGCTGGCCGAGAAACAGCAAATTCTGCTCGCCCGCGCCTTGTCCCACGAGTGTCGTTTCCTGATTTTAGATGAACCCACTGCCCCGCTGGATCAAGCTGAAAGCGCGCGCCTCTTCGAGGTCGTTCGCCGTTTACAGGCCGATGGTATCGGGATCGTGTTTATTTCCCACCGTATTCATGAGCTGAGCGAAATCTGCGATACGTTGACCGTTCTGCGTGACGGCGAGTTTGTCAGCAGCGGCGCAATGCAAGGACTTAGCGGTGAAGCGATCGTGGAGAGAATGCTGGGGCACCGGCTTGACGATATCTTCCCACCGCGCCGAGCGACACCTGCCGCAGAGACACTGCTTCAGGTCACCGGTTTACACGACGAAACGCTGCTGCACAATATTTCTCTTACGCTACGCAAAGGAGAAATTCTGGGCATTGCCGGGCTGGCTGGCGCGGGGAAAACCGAGCTGTGTAAAGCGCTGTTCGGTGCGGAACCCTGCCAAATCGCACAAGGTGAATATCGCGGTAGACCCTGGCGACCGCATTCGCCACACCAGTCCGTCGAACAGGGTCTGGCGCTGGTTCCCGAAGAGCGGCGTAAAGAAGGCATTTTTATTGATGAATCTGTCACCATGAATCTGAGCATCACCGCCACCGACAGTTTTTCCCGCTGGGGTATTTTCAGCCGCAGCAAGGCTGTTAGCTGGGCGAAACGGATCGTTGATCAGCTTGCGGTTCGCACCACCGGTCCGGCGCAAAAGCTGGCACGCCTGTCAGGTGGGAATCAGCAAAAAGTGGCTATCGGCAAGTGGTTACGCAGTGAAGCACAGGTTCTGATTTTTGACGAACCGACCAAAGGCGTTGATATCAAGGCCAAACAGGACTTGTTCACGCTGATTGACGGCCTCGCCCGTCAGGGAAAAGGCATTATTTATGCCTCGGGCGAGTTTTCCGAACTTGTCGGACTCTGCGATCGCATCTGCGTGCTCTGGGATGGCCGCATTGTCGCAGAGCTGAACGCCGCTGAGATTGACGAAGAAACCTTACTTTTATATTCAACTGGAGGAACTCCCGCGTGAGTCACCCACTTTCATCTAACGGGGCGCTCCCCTTCCGTCACCACGTTTTTGAGTTTCTCTATAAGTGGGGCATGCTGATCACGGTTGTCGCGCTGATTGCGCTCTTCGGGCTGGCATCAGACAACTTTCTCGATCCGTATAACATCATCAATATTCTGCGCTCTATCGCCATCGTCACGGTGATTGCGATTGGTGTTTCGATTTCGCTGTCCGTCGGCGGGTTTGACCTTTCCGTGGGGTCAACGGCGTCGCTGGCTAATGCGCTGGTGATCTCGCTGTTTGTCTGGCATGGATTCGGCACCACCGGTGCGATCGTCCTGACGCTGCTGCTGTGTACGCTGGTTGGGCTATTCAACGCCTTTCTTATCGTCGTACTGAAGATTCCCGATATGCTGGCAACGCTCGCCAGCCTGTTCGTCATTCAGGGCGTCGCGATGACCTACAGCTATGGCGGCTCCATCACGCAAAACATGGTGTTGCCCAGCGGCGAGATGGCTGAGGGCGTTATTCCTGAGTTCTTTGCCACACTGGGTCAGGTACCGGTCATTGTGGTCATCATGCTGGCGGTAACGGTGTTAGTGCAGCTGTATCTGTCCCTAACCAAACACGGTCGCCGGATGTATGCCATCGGCGGCAACCCGGAAGCCGCTCGACTTGCTGGCATTCGCACCGCGCGTTATCGGGTACAGGCGTATGTGTTTTCTTCATTACTCGCGGCGCTGGGCGGCATTTTACTGGCATCACGCATCGGATCTTCTCAGGTCAATGCCGGAGGCGGCTATTTGATGGATGCCGTTGCCGCTGCCTACATTGGTTTCTCGCTGGCGGGATCCGGCAAACCGAACGCGCTGGGTACGCTGCTCGGTGCCGTTATTCTTGGCGTCTTGCAGAATGGCCTGGTGATGCTCTCCGTGCCTTACTACGCCATGGATATCATCAAAGGTCTGGTTCTGGCACTCGCGCTGGCAATGACGTATATCCAGAAACGCTGATTCGCACTGACTTCCGCCCCGTTCATCCGAACTCGGGGCGGATTCACAATACAGCCCGTCTCTCCTTCTCCTTCCCTCATTGAATCGGCTTTTTGCATCAACAAATCACACGGCATTCGTTCTATTATTTACTGACGTTATTATTAATAAATAAATATTCCCTCATACAACAAAGAGGCGAATCAGAATAATCACAACGAATAGCGTTTTCGCTTTAGGCCTGATGTGTGGCACTTTCATTCCCTCGCGGATATCTTTATTCCCTCGTGGATATAATGTGCCTGACGCAGATAATCGATGGCAAAAGATTCAATCTGATGAAACGTTCAATTTTGGTAATCAATTAAAATTGATGAATATCATATTTTCGCTGCCGGGCAATATTCCCTCATACCCGGCGAAATCAAAATACCTCTTATTTGTATCCGTTCTGCTGGGCATACTCATCAATATTTTCAATCGTCTTTTCCATCAACAGTTGCAGCGATGAAGCAGACGTCCAGGAGATATGTGGGGTAATCAAAAGGTTCGGCAGGGTTTTCGCCGCGACCATCAATGGATTGTCTTTTGCTGGCGGTTCCTGCGTCAGGCAGTCTAGCGCAGCACCGGCAATGACACGCTGCTGCAAGGCTTCTGCCAGCGCGCGCTCATCGATCAGCCCGCCTCTGGCAGTGTTAATAATAAACGCAGTGGGCTTACACAGCGCGAGCGTCTCCGCATTAATCAGATGCTGGGTGCTCACATTAAGTGGGCAGTTGAGTGAAATCACATTCGCCAGCCGCAGAACGTCTTCAAACGGCAGATAACCGGCACGACACTGTACGGCCCCACGGTGCTCGGCAAAAATCACCTTCATCCCCAGCGCCTGCGCCAGACGTGCGACCTCCCGCCCAATCGTCCCCGCCCCGATGATGCCCAGCGTAGCACCCGCGATGTCTTTGACGGGATGATCAAAATAAGCAAACTGCGATTGGCTGGCCCAGCGATCGCTCAATTGATCGCGATACCACGCCATCAGGCTGTGCTTTAGCGCGAAAATCATGGCTATCACGTGCTCGGACACAGCCTGCGTCGAGTAGCCCGGTACATTTTTGACCGTGATACCCAGTTCTTTGGCAGCAACAAGGTCGATATTGTCGGTTCCCGTTGCCGTCACCGCAATCAGCTTTAACTCAGGCAACGCGGCCAAGGTGTCTCGCGTTAATAGGGCTTTATTCGTGATGATAACGTGGGTGTCTTTTGCTCGGGCGATAACGTGATCGGGCGAGGTGTAGTTATATTCAATCCATTCATGGCGGCATTGTGGCCGCCTAAAAGTCGTCTTTTTCAGGAAAATGGTTTCAGGCAGTGAGCCTTTATCCAAAAAGGTAATTTTTAACATCATCGTGCCCTGGTTGCTATTCATACACTGATTGCCGATTGCAGATATCAAGCGTTCCGCAATCGGCAATCACGACAGGTATTCTCATACAAAAATAATGAATTAAATTCTCTGTACGACACAAGACAACGAACGTATTAATAACGTTACACTTCCTGCCTCATGGGAAATCCATCACTCCGTAACGTGAAGCGTAGTCAGCATTAAAGCAATTAACAATACCTAATATAATGAATTTCATTCATCGACATTGTTAGGCACGATATTCAGAAATATCACAAAAACAATAAAGCCCTGCTGATAATTGCGCATTGTTCTCATGACATCGGCAAAGAGATGGCGGTAATAAGGGGCACAACTACGCCCCGTAGTTAATCAGAAAGAATACATTCGCGAGAAAAACAGCAGAAGTGGTGCCATGTCATTGGAGAAAGGAAGTCAGCGAGAGGCATAATACCCCGGAACAAGTTAACTCATTCCGGGGAGAGGTTTCATCAGAAGTTGACGTTTACCGATACCCAGTAGTTACGACCCGGCAGTACGGAGCCCGTAGTAACCTGGCTTGACGTAAAGTAATCGCCAGCCGTCGTGGTATCCGTACCAACAGGGAAAACATAGGTTTTAGTGAAGTCTTTATCTAACAGGTTATTGACTGACCCATTCAATGTCACTGCTTTAGAAATCTTATACGATCCGCCCAGATTTACGACGGTAAATGATTTGAAATCCGAGCCAAGATTGTCATAGACGACTCTGTTTGCTTGGTTGCTTGCTGCGGCAAGCGTGGAATAATTTTCCGTAAAGCGTGCCGTTTTACCCCGATATTCAGCTTTAAGCCAGGTACTTAACTGCTCGTTCACATTCCAGTTTAAACGGGCATTTGCCATGTGCTTAGGCGTATTGGTCAAGCGAGCACCGGGATTTTCTCCGCCTTTCTGCTCGCTGTCAGTAAAGGTGTAATTCACATTCAGCGTCCAGTTATCCGACCATAGCGGGATCGTTGAACCCAGTTCCAAACCTTGTGTATTCGCTTTACCGATATTGCGATAGCTAGACGTTACTGTATCAATGTCGTAATTATCGATCTTATTGCGGAAGCGGTTATGGAAGAGGGTAGCGTTAGTAGAGAAACCGCTAAAATGCTCATAGTACGCACCCAGTTCCGTATTCACGCTTTCTTCTGGCTTCAGATTTGGGTTGCCAATCGTATTGCGCGTGCCTTGTCCTGTTACGCCACTTATCCCGTTATGTAACCGCGCCAATGACGGTGTCTTGTAGCCTGTACTTACCCCACCTTTGATCGTTAATTCATCCAACGCATTCCACACTAAATAGGCACGCGGGCTCACATGACCACCAAATGCTTCATGGTGTTCATAACGAGCACCTGTTGTTAGCGCGAGCGAATCAACAATACGCCATTCATCTTCAGCAAAAAGTGACCACGAATTCTGTTCGAATTTTTCGCCCGTATTCGCCAAAACAATCCCGTCTTTCATGACGGCATTCCAATATTGCCCACCTAACGTCAGTAAATGGCTCTCTCCTAGCGGGCTCACCAGTTTCGTATCAAGGATGTAGTTGGTGTTTTTAAGCTCGCGCTTTTGCCCTGCCGTTGCTGAGCCCGCAGGTACCGTAGAGCGAGGGATCAAACGTCCTTTATTTTCAGTCTGGTTGAAGGACAAGCTCGAATTCCATGTACCAAAATCGAGCTGATTATCACTTCCCAACGTAACCTTACGACGCTCGTAACGCAGTGTATCTTCATAACCGCCGCCCCGAGTAGCTGCTCCCGCGCCAAGCGCGCCAAGCTGTTCTTGCTTGTTATCATATTTCTGGTTGGAGACTTCACCATCGAGCCACAGTGTATTGCGGCTATCTAACAGCCAGGATAGTTTGCCGCCGAGAAGGTAATTATCTGACTTCACGGGATTCGGGCCGCGCGTACTGAGTTCCTGTCCAGTCGAGGATGAACTTACCTCTGACGCATCACGGCGTAAAATATTGGCGCGCAGGGCAAGTCCCAGTTTGTCTTCGATTAGCGCACCGCTGGAATAAATCGAGAATTTGGAAGCGTCACCATAGTCTCTGTCTTCCTGGAAGGTATGATCCAGCGTGATATTCCCAACCCATTCTTTCGACGCTTTTTTGGTGATGATATTGACCACACCGCCCATTGCGTCAGAACCATATAGCGTTGACATCGGCCCACGGATAACTTCAATACGCTCTATCGCCGCCAGCGGGGGAATAAAACTGGTGTTCATCGTACCAAACCCGTTCGGCGTGACATCCGATGAACCGTTCTGGCGAATACCATCAACCAGAATCAGCGTATAGTCACTTGGCATACCGCGAATGCTGATGTCCAAGCCACCAGTCTTACCCGTTGAACTGCGCACATCTACGCCTTCCACGTCGCTGAGCGCTTCGCCAAGATCGTTATATTTACGCTTAGTCAGTTCATCCTGACTGACAACCGAAATACTCGCCGCCGCTTCAGTGATTTTTTGTTCATAGCCAGAAGCCGTCACAACCATCGTATCGTCCTGTGCAGCGATAACAGGTGTAGATACGGTTGTAGCAAGCGCTAATGCCACCGATTTTCTTATATTTATTGCCATGCGTCTGTGTCCTCAAAATGAATGATTTACATTGAGTTTTTTTGTCGGACACATTGTAATGATCGGGAAATGATTGTAAATGAAAATTAAAATCATTTACATGCGCAATAAAAAACAACAAAGACCTAGTTAAAAACCATTTATAAACATACAGTTATACATATAAACTCATCATTAAATCGAATGAATAAAAATTACCCCCGTGAAATCAAGGTGAATAAATTTGATTTAAATCAACATAAATTCATCACGAGAGATAAGCATTGTGGTACTGGAAAAGAAAAAACCAATAAAAAAGGCGACCCCATTAAGGAGTCGCCTGTTAACCGCGCGCTTGCGATTTAGTCTTTATGGTCGGGGAACGTCATATCCTGATACTTGATGAACCGTGTTCCACGGCACAGCTTATAGCCAAACCAAATCAACAGGAACAGCGGGATCCCGATGTACGTCGCCGTCACGCCATACCAGTCGATCTTATCTTCCAGAAATGCCTGATAGTTCTGTCCCAACGTGATGATCAGGCAGAGTACAAACGCAAAGATCGGCCCCAGCGGGAAGAAACTCGATTGATAAGGCAGACGGTTAAGATCGTGGCCCTGCATAACGTATCCGCGACGGAAACGGTAATGACTGATTGCGATCCCCAGCCAGGCAATAAAGCCTGTCATGCCGGACGTATTCAGCAGCCACAGATAAACCGTTTGGTTGCCATACAAAGAAGACAGGAAACACAGCGCCGCCACCACGGTTGTGGCATACAGTGCATTGCGCGGCACGCCGCCTTTTGACAGCCTGGCGAAAATACGCGGCGCTTTACCTTCCGATGCCAGAGTAAACAGCATACGCGTCGAGGCGTACATCCCGGAGTTACCCGCCGACAACACCGCCGTCAGGATGACCGCGTTCATGACGGCAGCAGCAGACAGTAGGCCCGCATTCTCAAACACCAGCGTGAACGGACTTACCGTAATGTCTTTTACGTCATTACGCAGCAGGTTCGGATCGGTATAAGGAATGATTAAGCTGATAATCAGAATCGCGAAGATGTAGAACAACAGGATACGCCAGAAAACCTGACGAATCGCGCGGGGTATGTTTTTCCCTGGATCATGAGATTCTCCCGCCGCCACGCCGATCAGTTCCGTTCCCTGAAAAGAGAAACCGACGATCATCGCCACGCCAATCATCGCGGAAAAGCCCCCGGCAAACGGCGCATCACCGATCTGCCAGTTGTGGAACCCCGCATTTTCCGCACCGCTCATGATGCCCGTAATCATCATCACGCCAACGGCAATGAAAATGATAACTGTCGTCACTTTAATCAGTGAGAACCAGTACTCGGCTTCACCAAACCCTTTCACGGAAATGTAGTTAAGCAGGAACATCAGCGCCAGGAAAAGGGCGCTCCAGATCCAGCCGGAAACCTCAGGGAACCAATATCCCATCACCAACTGCGCGGCGACCAGATCGACCGCGATGGTCACCGCCCAGTTGTACCAATAGTTCCAGCCCAGTGCGAAACCGAACCCTTCTTCAACATAGCGGGAACCGTAGGTAGAAAATGAACCGGACACCGGCATGAACGCCGCCAGTTCGCCCAGACTGGTCATCAGGAAGTAAACCATCAGCCCAATCAGGGCATAAGACAGCAGTGCGCCACCGGGGCCAGCTTGTGAAACCGTCGCACCAGAGGCGACAAATAACCCGGTGCCAATCGATCCGCCAATGGCGATCATCGTTAAATGCCGTGCTTTCAGTTCACGGCGCAGGGTCGGTGCGCCCTGTGTAGTTTGTTGAATATCGTGCTGAGCCATTGTTATCCTGCGTGCTCGTGCTAAAAATCGAGGCGGGATTGTAGCAAATAGCGTTGTGCTGAATAGTTAAGATCGTCGAGTTATAAGAGAGCTTAATAACTCGCGTCCGATTATTAGCAGCAGAAAATATTTTCGCTATGGCGTTTCGCAGCAATAACTCAGGAAGCGCTGCAGCACATTTGAAAGATGTTTCTGTCGGTGATGTACCAGATACAGCGTCCGCGTGAGTTTAGGCAACGGCACCTTCAACTCCACCAGCGACCCCGACGCCAGCTGTTCGGCAATGACATGTCGCGACAGGCAGCTGATGCCAATTCCGTGGCGAACCGCATGTTTAATCGCCTCCGAATTACCTAATTCCATGACCAGATGAAAATGCGACAGGTGCGTCAGCAGCAGATGATCCAGCACTTCGCGCGTACCAGAGCCACGTTCACGTAGGATCCAATGCGCATCCGCCAGCGCGGCTAATGATACCGAACCCCGGCTGAGCGGATGTTCAGGAGAGCAAAAGACCACCAACTCGTCTTCCAGCCAGGGCTGCGTAATCAAATCAGGATGGTGGCAAGGGCCTTCAATCAAACCTAAATCGACGCTGAATTCAGACACGCGGGTGATCACATCTTTCGTATTGCCAACATGCAGCTCCAGCGGAATTTCAGGGTAGTCATGGCGATAGCGAGCAATCATGGCGGGCAACAGGTAGTTGCCGATGGTGCTGCTGGCATATATACGCAGCGCCCCATTATCACGGCGGAAAAGCTGTTCAATTTCCATCGACTGTTCAAGTAATGCCAGCGCCTTGGGGTACAGCAAGCGGCCATGTTCATTGACCACCAGACGTTTGCCAACGCGATCGAAAAGTTGAACACCCAACTGCCCTTCTAAATCCGCCAGCGCGGCGCTCACAGCCGATTGAGACAGGGCAAGCACAACGGACGCCTGTGTCGTTGAACCACTTTTCAGGACTTCGGCAAAGACTTCCAGCTGACGTAACGTGATATGCATAGTGCGCTCTTTATCTGAAATACCTATAGGTTATAAATATATAATCAATTTCTCTTTTAATCTCGTGGATTATAAGCTGGCTTCTCAATTCGGTACGGTCAGAATAGGCACCAAACCCATGGCTCTTCCTGCAACGTTACAAGCGATGGTTCCACCCAATGGAGCAAAAGCGCGATTACCCGGTCTGCTGTTAGTAAGTTTAATAACTTTTTCACTCCTCTGGCTGGCAAATATTCCGAAAATCGCCCACTGGGGACCGGGTTCACTGACATTAGCGATCCTGATGGGGATCGTGCTGGGAAACAGCGTTTATCCACGGCTTCATCCGCTGTGCGACCCTGGTGTGCTGTGGGTCAAACAGCATTTACTCCGCTGGGGCATCATACTTTATGGCTTTCGTCTCAGCTTTCAGCAGATTACCGCCGTTGGCGTGACTGGCGTCGCCGTCGACCTTACCGTGGTCACGCTGACGTTTTTGCTCGCCTGCTGGATGGGCAAACGCTGGCTGAAGCTCGACAATGAAACCGTGATACTCATCGGTGCTGGCAGCAGCATCTGCGGCGCGGCGGCGATCATGGCAACCGCACCCGTTGTCAAAGCATCCAGCAATGCCATTGCCGTCGCCGTTTCCACCGTGGTGATTTTCGGTACGACAGCCATGTTTTTGTATCCGTGGCTCTATCAGCTCAATCTCGATCATCACTGGATTAACGTCACGCCGCAGATCGCTGGCCTGTACTTTGGCTCGACGATACATGAAGTCGCTCAGGTCGTTGCCGCCGGACATGCTGTCGATGGTGCCACAGAAAATATCGCCGTCATCAGCAAAATGCTGCGCGTGATGATGTTGGCGCCTTTCCTTGTCATTCTTGGGTTTTGCCTGAAAAAGGCGACGCAAAAAAGTGATGTGCAAGACGCGGTTCCACTGATGTTCCCGTGGTTTGCCTTGGGATTTATCGCCGTGGCCGCCTTCAATTCCTTCCAGCTCCTTTCCCCCGTCGTCGTCACGCAACTGGTCCAGCTTGATAATCTACTACTCACCATGGCGATGGTTGCGCTGGGGCTCACCACCCGCTTCAGTGCCATCCGTCAGGCCGGCGCAAAACCGCTGCTGCTGGCCCTCATTCTGTTTATCTGGCTGGTGGTTGGCGGTGCAGGCATCAATCTGTTCTTCGAGCATTTATTCGGCTAACGATAAATTATTTACCTGTTAACGTCCGATTAACGTGCCCGACGGTGCCATAATGTCTCCGTTACCAAAGGAGACCAACATGAAATACATCGGGGCGCACGTTAGCGCATCTGGCGGGGTCGATCAGGCCGTGATTCGCGCTCATGAGATAAAGGCGACGGCTTTCGCGTTGTTTACCAAGAACCAGCGCCAATGGCAGGCTGCACCGCTCAGCACCGAGGTCATTGACCGTTTTAAAGCCGCCTGTGAACAGTACGCTTATACGTCAGCACAGATTCTTCCCCACGACAGTTACCTGATTAATCTGGGCCACCCAGATGCCGAGGCGTTAGAGAAATCACGCATCGCGTTTATTGATGAAATGTCCCGCTGCCAGCAGCTTGGGCTGAGTCTGCTGAATTTTCACCCCGGTAGCCATCTGAAACAGATCGAAGAAGCAGACTGTCTGGCCCGTATTGCCGAGTCCATCAACATTGCGCTGGCGGAAACGGACGGGGTCACCGCCGTGATTGAAAACACCGCCGGACAAGGCAGTAATCTCGGTTTCCGCTTTGAGCATCTGGCGGCCATCATCGATGGCGTAGAAGATAAAAGCCGCGTTGGCGTCTGTATCGATACCTGTCACGCCTTCGCTGGCGGCTACGACCTGCGGACGGAAGCAGATTGCGCGGCCACCTTTGCTGAGTTTGATCGCATTGTTGGGTTCCGCTATCTGCGCGGAATGCACTTGAATGATGCGAAAAGCGCGTTCGCCAGTCGCGTTGACCGGCACCATAGTCTGGGGGAAGGTAATATCGGCAAAACGGCCTTCAGCTATATCATGAAAGATGCCCGCTTTGATGGTATCCCGATGATTCTGGAGACAATCAACCCTGATATCTGGGCCGACGAAATCGCCTGGCTCAAATCCGAAGCCCTATGCTAATTAGTTTTTATCCCAAGCGCAGGTGTGTTTTTAACGTTGCTAGTAGAGTGTGCTGGACGGGGATAATGGGTAGATCGTAAAGACGCTGTGAATACATCCTTGTACGCTCGGATTGCGCAGATATGAATCTCATCCCTGAGATTCACCCTTTCAGGGTCGTCGCAAGCGACGTTCAAAAACGTTCCTGACGTTTTTGTCCCTGGCGAAAACGCTTTACTCTTCTATCCCATTCCCCCGTTTCCGTTCCTCGGATCGCTTTTCTTGCGTCTGGGATAGAGCCCATAAAAAAGCGCCAGGTGGTGAATACCAACTGGCGCTATCTCATCCACATCCTTGTGTTATGGCATTACGTTTTATTCACGACGCCGTTTCCTGCATCGTAAAAGTCAGACTTACGCGACTTTCGCCAGTTGTTCATCAGAGCGTTTCAGCAGCGCATACAGCACGCCAGCCACAGCGGTTCCCGCAATGATCGCTAACAGGTAGCCGATAACCGGGGTAATCGCACCTGGAATCAGCAGTACGAACAGACCACCGTGTGGTGCCATCAGCTTAGCGCCTACCGCCATCGACAACGCACCGGTCAGTGCACCACCGATAATACAGCAAGGCAGAACGCGCATTGGATCACGCGCGGCGTAAGGAATCGCCCCTTCGGAAATAAAGCACAGGCCCAGTACAAACGCCGCTTTACCCCCTTCACGCTCGGTTGGGTTGAATTTCTTACTTGCCAGCACAGTCGCCAGACCCATTGCCAGCGGTGGCACCATACCTGCTGCCATCACCGCCGCCATTGGCGCATAAATCTGACTACTGAGTAAGGTTGTACCGAAGACGTAAGCCACCTTATTAACCGGGCCGCCCATATCCGTACACATCATCGCACCCAGGATCGCACCCAGAATTACCGCATTTGCCGTGCCCATGGATTGCAGCCAGCCTGTCAGGCCAGTCAGGATTTTCGCCACCGGCGTACCGACGACATAAATCATGATAAGACCGGTGATCAGCGTCGCGAACAACGGAATAATCAGAATCGGTTTTAGCGCCGTCAGACTTTGCGGCAGAATCAGCTTATTGTTGATCGCTTTGGCAACATAACCGGCCAGGAAACCTGCGATGATCCCACCGAGGAAGCCCGCACCTGTACTCACCGCTAACATCCCGCCAACCAGACCCGGCGTTAAGCCCGGACGATCCGCAATGGAGAAAGCAATATAGCCCGCCAGCACTGGCACCATCAGCGCGAAGGCAGAACCGCCACCGATCTTCATCAGTGCCGCAGCCAACGTACCTTCTTGTTTAAAGGCTTCAATACCAAAGACAAACGACAGGGCGATACACAGACCGCCCGCCACCACCATCGGCAGCATGTAGGATACGCCGGTCAGCAGGTGACGATACGGGCCAGCCCCGCCTTTCTGAGCAGATTCGCTCGCGCTGGACGCACTGGCTTGTCCAGACGGCTGATACACTTTCGCTTCAGCCTGCGCTTTATCTAACTCCTGCGCCGTCTTCTTCAGTGCCAGCCCTGTGGAAGTGCGATACATCTTCTTACCAGCAAACTTCGCCAGATCGACTTCAATATCCGCAGCAACGATCACCAGATCGGCCTGCTCCACTTCTTCCGGGGTAATCGCATTGCCCGCACCAACGGAGCCACGCGTTTCCACTTTAACCCACCAGCCGCGTTTTTTCGCTTCGCTTTCAATCGCTTCTGCGGCCATAAACGTGTGCGCGACGCCAGTCGGACACGCCGTTACGGCAACAATGCGCTTGGCAGTGGTAGGTTGCTGAACGGAAGCTGACGCGACGGCCTGATACGTCGTTGCTTCAGCCTGTGCCTTCGCCAAAAAGACTTCCGGCTGCGAAACAGCCAGCTCAATGTCACCGACATAAACCTGCTTGCCATTCAGTGCGCTGTCCGCCGCAGCGGATGCGCCCAGAACGATTGCCAGTTCAGCGTCGTTAGCCTGTTCTGTAAACGTCACCCCTGCTTTCGCAGCGGCAGCGCCGAGTAGGTTCTTCACCAGTTGGCTTCTCGCCAGGCCCAGTGATTTATCCAAAATCAGCAGCGTTTTCATTGTTTATCTCCTGCTGTATCAGTTAAAGGGTTTCAGGTCGACACGCGCCATCATCGCGGCCAACTGAGGACGATCGGTAATACCAACATTACTTTGGCTCACAGCCAGTGCTGAAACGGCCGTCGCCAAACGCAGAGTGTGCTCACTGGACTCACGCATTAATAAGCCATAAATCAACCCCCCAACCATGGAGTCGCCCGCACCTACCGTACTTACCACATCACAAGCTGGTGGTTTCGCCAGCCACGCGCCGGATGCATTCACCCACAGTGCGCCTTCCGCGCCCAGTGAGATCACAACATGCGCGATACCCTGTTCACGCAGCGCGTGGGCAGCGTCCACCACATCAGCCAGCGTAGGTAATTTACGCCCAGCCCATATTTCCAGCTCCCGGCGGTTCGGTTTTACCAACCAGGGAGAGGCTTTCAGTCCCGCCACCAGCGCTTCACGGCTGCTGTCGAAAATAATACAAGGACACTGCGTACGCAGACGAGACATCCAGTCAGTAAACGCATCAGGATCGACGCCAGCAGGCAGACTGCCGCTAACCGCAACCATATCGAATTGCCCCAGCCAGCTCAGCGAATCATTGACGAAACGCTGCCAGTCTTGCTGTGTCACTTCAAAACCGGAAAAGTTGAAGTCAGTTACGTCGCCATCTTTTTCGGTTAATTTGACGTTAATGCGCGTACGTCCTGGAACAACCTGGAAACGGTTAGCAATGCCCAGTTCGCTGAACAGTTGCTGAAAACCATCCTGATTGTCTTTGCCCAGAAAGCCACCTACCGTGACATCAATCCCGAGATCTTTCAGCACCTTGGCAACGTTAATGCCTTTGCCTGCGGCGTGCAGACCCGCTGTCTGAACCAGATTGACTTCGCCTTTCTCAACTTCCGGGCAATAGCCAACCAGGTCATAAGCTGGATTCAGGGTGATTGTGGCTACTCTCCTGCTCATGCTGCCCCCTCGCCCAAACCGGACGTAATCGCGTCGCCAATAGCAGCCAGTGCTTGTTCTGCATCGCTACCGCTGGCGGTGAAGCGCAGTTTGTGACCTTTTTTCACGCCCAGCGCGACGACTTTCATCAGGCTGCGGCCATTTGCCGGTTTGCCTGTGCCATCCAGATTAGTCACCGTAATCTCACTGGTGAACTGTTTGATCACATTCACCAGCATGGTGCCCGGACGCGCGTGCAGGCCGTGTTCGTTACGAATGGTAAATTCTGCCGTCAGCACTTCACTTTCTTCCGGTACATCGCTGGTCAAGAGAGCCAGCAGCGTCGGTGCGTCAGCCGTCAGCAAACGTTCTGCTTTTTGTGCAATCAGCAGGTTACTCAGGTAATCGATCGGCGCAAAAGCCTGATCGTCAGCCGCAGCTACCGTGACCAATAACGCCACGTTTTCACCGTCAACGCTGAAAGGCGTCGCTGGACGAGCGACTGCTGCCGCGCTGCTGAGGTTACCGACAGCGCTATCGCTGAACCATACACCTTGTCCCAGATTCAGCGGCTTGTTACTGACAGCGGTGCTGACGAAGCTGGCGTCTGCTGCACCGACCTGCTGAAGACGACCGGCATTCAGCGCCTGAAGTGTCAGCAGGTTATCGGTCGCCACATCCAGCGCAATCAGCGAGGTGTCAAAGCGGAATTCTGCCAGCTGTTGCTCGCCCATCAGCAGGCTACGCAGTTCCTCTGCTGATGTGGTGCTTGCCAAACGTGCTGCTACGCGATCGTCACTCAGGACGTGAGTCAGCTGACGCAGCAGCGCAAGGTGTTCATCAGAGCGTGCTGCAATCCCCAACACCACGTAGGCGGTTTGATCTTCACCCCAGGCGATACCCTGAGGAAATTGAAATACTTGAACCCCGGTCTTCAATACCAGATCGCGGGTATCGGTGGTGCCGTGAGGGATAGCAATGCCGCTTCCCAAATAGGTGGATGTTTGCTGTTCGCGCTGGAGCATGCCGTCGACATACCCTGCGTTAACGCACCCGGCATCGGTCAGTGCTGAAGCAACAAGCTGGATAGCTTCCTGCTTATTACTGGCCGCTGCGCCCAAATGAATATCTTGCTGTGACAACTGGAACATGGCTCTCCTCTCTTGCTGAAAGTTGAATCGTTTCAGCTTTTATGAGAAAAAAATGTGTCGATTGTTAGGGCGTTTCAAAAAAAATTCCGCTGAAACGTTTCAAAAGTCTCATTCTATTACGGCATTTATGCAAGCTTTCTACGCTGCTGACGTAACAGAATTTTGACATCACGCACATTTTAACGTGGATGATGCGCTGCCCGCCAACAAAAATCCGCAAAAGGCTGAAGCCGTGCTGACGAAAAATAATGAAACAAGATTTCTGTTTCATTATAAACCCGAGTAGACTGTCGCGCTCGACAGCCTCTGCCTATTTTCCAAGCGCTATCAATTTATGTTCACTCCAGCAAACACAACACGACGCCCGCTTGACCTGACATCGTCAGCATTCCTGGTTATTGCCTTTCTGACCGGTACGGCCGGTGCCCTGCAACTTCCTACGCTCAGCCTCTTCCTTTCCAGCGAAGTGCAGGCTCGTCCTTTCCTCGTGGGGATGTTTTATACCGGCAGTGCGGTTATCGGCATTATCGTCAGCCAAATGCTGGCCACGCGCTCGGACCGTCAGGGCGATCGCAAATCGCTGATCTTCGTCTGCTGCCTGCTGGGCGCACTAGCCTGCATGCTGTTTGCCTGGAATCGTAACTACTTTATTCTGCTTTTTATCGGCGTTCTGCTGAGCAGCTTTGGCTCAACCGCAAACCCGCAGCTCTTTGCGCTGGCGCGGGAGCACGCAGACAAAACCGGTCGAGAAGCGGCGATGTTCAGCTCCATCCTCCGCGCCCAGATTTCTCTCGCCTGGGTTGTTGGCCCCCCTATCGCTTTTGCACTGGCGCTGGGCTTCGGCTTCACGACGATGTATCTGACCGCTGCGGCTGTCTTTATTCTGTGCGGTATTCTGGTCAAACTCTTCCTGCCTTCCATGCCCAAAGCCGTGGAAAAGACCACCTCTACGCTGGAATCGCCACGTCGCAATCGCCGGGACACGCTCTTGCTGTTCGTTGCCTGTACCTTAATGTGGACCTGCAACGGCATTTACCTCATTAATATGCCGCTGTATCTGGTGCATGAACTGCATCTGCCGGAGAAGCTGGCGGGGATCATGATGGGTGTGGCTGCCGGGCTGGAAATTCCAGTCATGCTGATTGCCGGTTACGTCGCTAAACGCTTCGGGAAACGTTTCCTGATGCGGCTTGCCGTGGCCTCCGGGCTGCTGTTTTTCGGCGGTTTGCTGGTTCTCGACGGGGAAATAGCCCTGCTGGTGTTACAAGTGCTGAATGCCATTTTCATTGGTATTCTGGCCGGAATCGGCATGCTTTATTTCCAGGATTTGATGCCTGGGCAAGCGGGTGCCGCCACCACGCTGTTCACCAATACTACGCGCGTTGGCTGGATCATCTCTGGTTCACTGGCTGGGATCGTTGCTGAAATCTGGAACTATCACGCGGTCTTCTTCTTCGCGCTGCTGATGATTGTCGGTTCCATCTATTGTATGTGGCGTATCAAGGACGCCTGATCGTCGTACGTTAAGGCGCCGTGTCAGCTTCCAGTTTAAGCAGGTAAACCATCGCCTCGTCCCGATGGCTGAAACACATATCTGCGCGGGGCTGTAGCCCAGCACAAACGGCGGGCCGCAGCGGTGAATGAAATAATCCGCAGCGCATCGCGTCATCAAGATGAATACAGGGCGTATTAGCGGGCTTGCCATGCGGCAACCCCGGCATAGGGGTTGAAATCGATGGCGCGGTACAACAGGCACCGCAATGGGAGCGACAGTCCATCAGCAAACTCTCCGGTGGGCTGACAAAAGATAGAGAGCGCCACGATAGCAGTCTCGTCGTCAAAAACCAATATCAGCTCCCTTCATCTTATACTCTAAATAATTCGAATTTCAGGCAGGCGGCAAGCGAAGGAATCCCGATGAGCTTACACAAGTAAGTGATTCGGGTGAGTGAACGCAGCCAACGTACATGAAATTTGAAGGATGACGAGTATCACTTGCCTGAACTCTTCGGCGCGAGTAACGTGTCGCCACAAAAATCACACTCCTTATAGCAGGTAATTTTTATGGCAAGAGCGAACGAGATTAAACGTGGTATGGTCGTTAACTATAACGACAAGTTATTGCTGGTAAAGGATATCGATGTCCAAAGCCCCAGCGCCCGTGGTGCCAGCACGCTATACAAGATGCGTTTTTCTGACGTACGTACCGGGCTGAAAGTGGAAGAACGTTTTAAAGGCGATGATATTCTCGACACCATCACGCTGACACGCCGCACGGTCACCTTCTCTTATATCGATGGCGACGAATACGTCTTTATGGATGATGAGGATTACACCCCTTACCTCTTCAAAAAAGATCAAATAGAAGAAGAGCTGCTGTTTATCCCTGAAGGCGGCATGCCGGGAATTCAGGTATTGAGCTGGGACGGCCAGATCATCGCGCTGGAACTGCCACAAACGGTAGACCTGGAAATCATTGATACGGCACCGGGCATTAAAGGCGCCTCCGCCAGTGCGCGCAACAAACCGGCCACCATGAGCACAGGGCTGACCATTCCGGTGCCAGAATATCTGAGCGCGGGTGAAAAAATCCGTATTCACATTCCAGAACGCCGCTATATGGGTCGCGCAGACTAACATTCTACATTGTGCTTCCCGCACAATACTTGTCGCCGGATGATCTATCCGGCACACGTCAAACCTCCCCCGCATAGGAGCCTGCCATGCTAACGAAAGTCAATTTGATCACAGGGTTTCTCGGTAGTGGAAAAACCACCACGATTCGTCATCTGCTGTCGCAAAAGCCTGAAGGCGAAGTCTGGGCGGTCCTGGTCAATGAATTCGGCGAAGTGGGTATTGACGGTGCGCTACTGGCAGACAGCGGCGCGGTGTTGAAAGAGATTCCCGGCGGCTGTATGTGCTGCGTGAACGGTCTACCTATGCAGGTTGGCCTGAATATGCTGCTGCAACAGAAGAAACCCCACCGTCTACTCATCGAACCTACGGGGCTCGGCCACCCGAAACAAATTCTCTCCTTGCTGACAAGTGATATCTATCAGCCCTGGCTGATATTACAGGCGACGCTGTGTCTGCTGGATGCTCGCCAGTTAAGTGAAAGGCGCTACACGGAAAATGAGAACTTCCGCGATCAGCTTGCCGCCGCGGATATGATTATCGCTAACAAGCGTGATACTTATACCGCCGACGATCTCGCGGCCTTGCAGCAGTGGCAGCAGGCAAGCGGCGATGGTCGACAAATTATCGAGGCTAGTCAGGGAAATATTGACTGGCAGTTGCTCGACCAACCGCGCCCCCCTTCATCGCAAGAACGTATACGCGAACTTCCAGATGGTGCACATCACCATGCGCATCAGCCAAAAAATGGCCTAGCCGCGCTGCAATTACCGGGTGGGCAATCCTGGCGACGTTCGCTCAATCAGGGACAGGGCTACCACGCCTGTGGCTGGATATTCGCACCTGAAACCGTTTTTGATACCGCTGCGCTGCTGGACTGGGTTCGTCTTTCTCCCGTGAGTCGGGTTAAAGGGGTGATGCGTATAAAGGAAGGGACGCTGGTCGTGAACCGTCAGGGACACGATCTGCATATAGAAACCCGATCAACGGCACCGATTGATAGCCGTATCGAAATCATCAATGAAACACCGGCAGAATGGAATACGTTACAAGCCTCGCTGTTAAAGGCTCGTTTAACTAACGTGGATTAAACTAGAGTTTTTTCGTCTTTATTTGGATGCTTTACCTTATGTCTTTTGCTCGTCTTTCTTCTATTTTAGCGCTCAATGTCTTGGGCATGGGTCTGTTTTTATCCTGGTATCTGCTGGAAAATCATGGTTTTTGGCTCACGCTCGACAGCCATATCTTTTTCTATTTCAACCGTCTCTTAGTCGATAGTCCGGCGTTTTTACATCTGGTTGCCATTACTAACAATCGCGCCTTTGACGGCTGTGCGCTCATTGCGATGGGCCTGCTGTATCTGTCGTTTTATCTGAAAGCCACGCCCGCAGAACGCCGCCGTTTATTAATCATCGGATTTGTCATGCTGCTCACTGCGGTGGCGCTGAATCAGGCAGGACATTTATTACCTGTGCAACACGCCAGCCCGACGCTCTATTTTAGCGACGTCAACCGCGTTTCAGACTTAACCGGTATTCCGACCAAAGATGCTTCATCCGACAGCTTCCCTGGCGACCACGGCATGATGCTGATGATCTTTGCCGCTTTTATGCTGCGCTATTTCACCCGTACCGCTTTCGCCATCGGTCTGGTCATCATGGTGATTTTTTCATTACCTCGAATCATGATTGGCGCACATTGGTTTACCGATATTGCAGTCGGTTCGCTCTCAGTGGTTCTGGTTGGCCTGAGCTGGTGGCTATTGACGCCAGCAAGCGATGCCGCTATTGCCCTGTTAAACCGGCGATTACCTAAAAAATCGACAGTATAAATCCCTATGATTTCAGATTTTTTACATCGACATTTTTTAGCTGAACACATCATTAAATCTTATAAATAAAATAGTTAAAACTTCTCGCAATCCTGCTGCTGTTGCGGTAGTCTCGTTCAAGTTTGCTTTTTAGCGCATACTGAACTAACAGCGGCAAGAGAAATAATGTGCATTCCGACACATTTTCGCCGATGAGTGTTTGGCTAAGAAGAAACTCTGTTTTAGTCTGAGTCTCGTTTTCGTTTGGCATTTATGCCCCAGTGAAATGGGGATACTACATAGCGATATTTATCGTTAAGGACAGCAAGGGAACATAACAATAATGGTCAAGTCTCAACCGATTCTGAGATATATCTGGCGGGCAGTGCCTGCCGTCGCGGTAGCAATGATGCTCTCCGCATGTGGAAGTAACAGTGCATACAACCATAAAGCTCAAACTGATATGCATGCAGTTAATGATAAAGATGGTCTTTTACTGCAAGCCTCTCAGGATGAATTTGAAGCATTAGTGCGTAACGTGGACATTAAGTCCAAATTACTCAACCAATATGCCAGCTGGAAAGGTGTTCGTTACCGCTTAGGTGGTGATAGTCGCCGTGGCATTGATTGCTCAGCTTTCGTTCAGCGCACATTCCGCGAACAGTTTGGTATGGATTTACCGCGTTCAACCTATGAACAGCAAGAGATGGGCCAGAAAATTCAGCGCAACAAACTGCGCGTTGGCGATCTTGTTCTGTTCCGTGCGGGTTCAACCGGACGCCACGTTGGTATTTACCTCGGCAACGATCAGTTCGTCCACGCGTCAACCAGCAGCGGCGTCATTATTTCTAAAATGACGGAAGACTACTGGGATAAGCGTTATCAAGAAGGACGCCGTGTTCTGAGTAAAGGAACAACGACCAGCTAATCAATATCCGCTCCCTTGCTGTGATATTGCTTTGCTAGTAGAAGAACCTTGCTGTTAGCCAACGAAACGAGACGACATCAACGCCGCTTATAACAAGCGGCGTTTTTTATGATGGACAAAGATGTCCATCACCCTACGGGCCGTTGCTACGCAACGTTAAAAATTTCTCCCAGAAATTTTTTATGCCTGCTTTTCACCCGAATCCTACCGCACATCCCCCCCTCTTCTGCGGTGCACCGCGCAAAATATGACTAACTGAACAACCTGAAACATTAACAGGCCGTGATTAAGGTAGGTTTATCACCTGATTTCATGATAAAAAGAAAACACGCAGCTTCCCGATGGGAATGTTAATTATTTCAAGAACTTTATGCCGAGGAAATCGGCATTGTTGACGTTACGGTATGGCACGTCTGCATCAGACGCTCCCCAACCGGATAACGCCCGCTCGCAGGAGATTACCGTCAGATGTTAAAACGCGTTATCGCTGCCGTATTGCTTTGCACGACCCATTTTGGGCTGCATGCCGAAACGATTGAAAACAGCGCCAGCTTTGCCCTTTTGGGCGAGCCCAAATATGCCGGAAATTTCAGTCATTTTGATTACGTCAATCCTGATGCGCCCAAAGGCGGCAGCATCACCCTCAGCGCACTGGGGACCTTTGACAACTTCAACCGTTACGCGCTACGTGGCGTGGCGGCTGCACGAACTGAACGGCTCTATGATTCGCTCTTTGTTTCTTCCGATGACGAGCCCGGTAGTTATTACCCACTGGTTGCCCTGACAACACGCCATTCAGCGGATTTCCGCTGGATTGAAATCGAAATGAATCCC
The DNA here is from genome assembly GCF_037136835.1 of Pectobacterium sp. 1950-15. Lineage (NCBI taxonomy): Bacteria > Pseudomonadati > Pseudomonadota > Gammaproteobacteria > Enterobacterales > Pectobacteriaceae > Pectobacterium > Pectobacterium sp. 1950-15. The sequence goes on from NZ_JBBBQR010000007.1 coordinate 216,429, forward strand.
AACGCCCGCTTTCATGACGGGTCACCGATTACCGCCGCCGACGTCGCGTTCACCTACAATATGTTCATGACGCAGGGCGTGCCGCAGTTCCGCATCTATTTTAAAGATGTCACCGCCAAGGTCGTTGCACCGCTAACTGTACGTTTCGATTTTCCTGTCTCCGACAAAAACCGCATGTTCAGCCTGATGACACTCCCCATCATGCCGGAGAAATTCTGGAAGAATCATAAATTCAACGAACCGCTAGCGTATCCGCCACCGGCCAGTGGGCCTTACCGCATCACCGCCTACCGTACCGGACAATATGTCACCTATTCTCGCGTGAAAGACTATTGGGGTGCCGATCTGCCGGTCAATAAAGGCCAATACAATTTCGATAAAATTCGCTACGACTACTATATGGATGACAGTGTCGCGCTGGAGGCGTTTAAAGCCGGCGCTTTCGACCTGCGTGAGGAAGGTTCACCAAAAAACTGGGCGACCCAATATCAGGGCGGCAACTTTGCACGCGGCTATATCATCAAACAAGATCAGATCAATCAATCCGCCCAGTCTACGCGCTGGCTGGTATTCAATACCCAGCGCCCACTCTTTCAGGATCGACGCGTGCGTCAGGCGCTAGCGCTGGCCTTTGACTTTAACTGGATGAACAAGGCGCTGTATTACAACGCCTATCAGCGTACCAACAGCTATTTCCAAAACACCGAGTATGCCGCTAAAGGCGAACCCAGCGCAGAAGAATTGGCTTGGCTGACGCCGCTGAAAGACAAGATACCCGCCGAGGTCTTTGGCCCCAGCTATCAACCGCCCTCTTCCGACGGCAGCGGCTATGATCGACAAAACTGGCTTAAGGCACTCAAACTGTTGGAAGAAGCCGGTTGGGAATTGAAAGATCAAAAGCTGGTCAATAGCAAAACCGGACAGCCATTTACGTTTGAACTGCTGTTGCCAAGCGCCGGTAACTCACAGTATGTCCTGCCTTTTCAACAGAGCCTGAAAAAACTCGGTATCACCATGAACGTGCGTAACATCGACAGCACCCAGTTCAACAGCCGCCTGCGCAAGCGCGATTTAGATATGACGGCAACGGTGTACCCTGCGTTCATCTACCCCGATGACAGTCTGCAAATGCGCTGGAGCTCGCAGTATATCGACTCAACCTACAATACTTCCGGCGTCAGCGATCCCGCGATTGATTCGCTCATCGCGGAAATCGTTAAGCATCAGGGGCAGAAAGTCCCGTTGTTGTCATTAGGCCGCGCGCTGGACAGGGTACTGACCTGGAATCAGTTTATGATTCCGATGTGGTATTCCAATCATGACCGTTTCGCCTATTGGAACAAGTTCGCCATGCCCGCTGTACGCCCTGCCTATTCGCTTGGTTTTGATGGCTGGTGGTTCGATACCCAACAGGCAGCCACGCTGCCTGCAGAGCGACGTTAAGGAATAAAAATGGGAACGTATCTGTTACGCCGCCTCTTGCTGGTTATTCCAACCCTGTGGGCAATCATCACGATTAATTTCTTCATTGTACAAATTGCCCCCGGCGGCCCGGTGGATCAGGCCATTGCGGCAATTGAAATGGGGCACGGTAGCGGTTATACCGCCAATAGCGGAATGGATGCCGGTATGGCACGAGCGGGCACCAGCGGCGCACCGAATATTGAGAACGCTTACCGCGGTTCACGCGGCCTCGACCCGGAAGTCATCGAAGAAATCACCAAGCGTTATGGCTTCGATAAACCAATCCATGAACGCTACTTTAAATTGCTGTGGGATTATGTCCGCTTTGACTTCGGCGACAGCCTGTTCCGCGGTTCTTCGGTGATGCAATTAATTAAAGAAAGCATGCCAGTTTCCATCACGCTGGGGCTGTGGAGTACGCTGATCGTCTACCTGATATCCATTCCTCTGGGTATCAAGAAAGCCGTGAAGAATGGCACGCCGTTCGATACCTGGAGCAGCACGTTAATCATTATCGGGTATGCCATTCCAGCGTTTTTGTTTGCGATCATTTTGATTGTGCTGTTCGCCGGCGGCAGTTACCTGGACTGGTTCCCGCTTCGAGGGCTGGTTTCCAGCAATTTTGATACCCTGCCGTGGTACAGCAAGATTACCGACTACTTGTGGCATATCGCCCTACCGGTTCTGGCTTCCGTCATTGGCGGTTTCGCCACGCTAACGATGCTCACCAAGAACTCGTTTATGGATGAGATTCGTAAGCAGTACGTTGTTACCGCGCGCGCTAAAGGGCTGGATGAAAAGAGCATTCTCTACCGCCACGTATTCCGTAATGCCATGTTGCTGGTGATTGCCGGCTTCCCCGCCACGTTTATCAGTATGTTTTTTACCGGATCGCTACTGATTGAGGTGATGTTCTCGCTCAACGGGCTGGGCCTGTTGGGCTATGACGCCACGCTGCAACGTGACTATCCTGTTATGTTCGGCACGCTGTATATCTTCACGTTGATCGGCTTACTGCTGAACATCGTCAGCGACATGACTTATACGCTGGTGGATCCGCGTATCGATTTTGAGGGACGCCAATGAGCCGCTTAAGCCCGATTAATCAGGCGCGCTGGGCGCGTTTTAAAAGTAATCGCCGTGGTTACTGGTCGCTGTGGATTTTCATGGTGCTGTTTATCGTCAGCCTGTTTTCCGAACTCATCGCCAATGATAAACCGCTGCTGGTGAAATATGACGGTCAGTTCTATACGCCAGTGCTCATTGACCACAGCGAGAGAACATTCGGCGGACAGTTGGATACCACCGCTGACTTCCGCGATCCTTATATCGCCGAGCGTATCAGCAGCCACGGCTGGGCTATCTGGCCGCTGATTCACTACAGCTACGACACCATCAACTATGCCACTACGGCATCCTTTCCGTCAGCGCCAGACTGGCAGAACTGGCTGGGCACGGACAGCCAGGGGAAAGATGTGGTTGCACAGGTGCTATATGGCTTCCGTATCTCACTGCTGTTCGGCCTGGCGCTCACAATCCTGTCCAGCGTGATTGGTATCGCCGTCGGAGCGACACAGGGCTATTACGGCGGGCGTCTCGACCTATGGGGCCAACGCTTCATCGAAGTCTGGTCCGGCATGCCGACATTATTTCTCATCATCCTGCTGTCCAGCGTGATTCAGCCAGATTTCTGGTGGCTATTAGCGATTACCGTCCTTTTCGGCTGGATGAGCCTGGTTGGCGTGGTGCGAGCAGAATTTCTGCGTACGCGAAATTTTGACTATATTCGCGCCGCACAGGCGATGGGCGTCAGCGACCGCGCGATTATGTTCCGCTGCATGCTGCCAAACGCGATGGTCGCCACGCTGACTTATCTGCCCTTCATTCTGTGCGGCTCGATTACCACGCTGACATCGCTGGACTTTCTCGGCTTTGGTCTGCCGATGGGCTCACCGTCATTAGGCACCTTATTGCTGGAAGGGAAAAATAACCTTCAGGCGCCGTGGCTGGGCATTACCGTGTTTATGGTACTTTCCATCGTGCTTTCCTTACTCATTTTTATTGGCGAAGCGGTGCGCGACGCCTTTGACCCTAGCAAGGCGCATTAATATGTCCAGTTCACCTTTATTGCAGATAGATAATCTCAGCATTGCCTTCCGCAAAGGCGATCAGGAGCAGCGCGTTGTCGATCAGCTGTCACTGACGGTGAACGCAGGTGAGACGCTGGCGCTGGTTGGTGAATCAGGCTCGGGTAAGAGCGTCACCGCACTGTCGGTTTTGCGTTTGCTCCCTTCCCCGCCAGTCATTTATCCACAGGGGGATATCCGCTTCGCAGGGCAATCGCTGCTGCATGCTGATGAAAAAACACTGCGTCAGATACGCGGCAACCGGATCGCGATGATCTTTCAAGAGCCGATGGTGTCGCTTAACCCTCTGCAAAGCATTGAGAAACAGCTGATTGAAGTGCTTTCGCTCCACCAGGGTATGCGCACCGAGGCAGCCCGTAGCGAAGTCATTACCTGTCTGGATCGCGTAGGGATTCGGCAGGCGAAAAGCCGGTTGAATGACTTTCCGCACCAGCTTTCCGGCGGGGAACGCCAGCGTGTCATGATTGCGATGGCGCTGCTGACACAGCCGGATTTACTGATTGCCGATGAACCCACAACGGCGTTGGACGTGACCGTGCAGGCGCAAATATTGAAATTGCTGAACGAGCTGAAGCAAGAACTAGGGATGAGTTTACTGTTCATCACCCACAACCTGAATATTGTCCGTCAGTTAGCAGATAGCGTATCGGTCATGAAAGCCGGTCAGGCCGTAGAACATAATCGCTGTCAGCAACTTTTCAGCGCACCGCAGCACTCCTACACGCGCCAATTGCTGGATGCCGAGCCGTCGGGCGAACCGCTTCCGGTAACAGATGACGGCGAACCTCTTTTGCGGGTGGAAAAACTGCACGTTTCATTTCCCATCAAACGTGGCCTTTTGCGCCGTACCGTTGACGAAAAGCAGGTAGTGAACAATATCAACTTCACCTTACGACGCGGCGAAAGTCTCGGTCTGGTGGGGGAATCCGGCTCAGGAAAAAGCACGACCGGACTCGCGCTGCTGCGCCTGATTCAATCACGCGGCGATATCTGGTTTGACGGCCAGCCCTTGCAAGGGCTAACCCGTAAGCAAATGCTGCCTTTCCGCCACCGGATTCAGGTTGTCTTTCAGGATCCGAACTCTGCGCTGAACCCGCGGCTGAATGTGGAGCAAATTATTGCTGAGGGATTAACCGTCCATCATAAGTTGAGCAAAGAGGCGCGCGACCAGCGTGTGGTTGAGGCGATGCAGGAAGTTGGGTTGGATCCGACGACCCGCTACCGCTATCCCTCCGAGTTTTCCGGCGGTCAGCGTCAGCGTATCGCTATCGCTCGCGCCCTGATACTGCAACCGGAGCTGCTGATCCTTGATGAACCCACATCATCGCTGGACAGAACGGTGCAGGCACAAATTCTGGCGCTACTGAAATCATTACAGGAAAAGCACAAAATCGCCTACCTGTTTATCAGCCATGATTTGCAGGTTATCCGCTCACTGTGCCATCAGGTTATTGTGTTGCAACAAGGTGAAGTGGTCGAACAGGGCGAATGCAAACAGGTATTTGCGCACCCTGCCAAACATTACACGCGTGAACTGCTACAGTTTTCATCCTATACGGCGGAAACACCGTCGGCATAATACCGCGGCGCCAGTCTGCTGACGCTGCGGTTTAAAAGGGGTATTGTGCCGATACGGACTCAGCGATAGCGACACCGACGTTCTTCAAACGGCACATTGCCGTACTTTCATCATTGCGATGTAAAAACAGGCACGGCTCGCCTTCCCATTCCAGAACGGCGCATTCAACCTGAATCTCAGACAGAGACTGATGCAACTGGTGCATGATTTTCCATGCAATATCGCCGTCATGGCTCAACAGCTTGAGGCCAATCAGGTTATTCTCTTCTTCTCTGCCGCTCAGCGGAATCGGTTCAACATTGACGCCTGCAAAACCCGATAACCAGCGATAACTTTGCGGCAAACGATGCACTACCGAAAGTTGGAAACTGTCCACTACTGTTTTCCTCAGGTAATAATTCACAAAATAGTAACATATTTATCATAGTAGCGTGTTCACACCATTTCTTGCCACCTTTCGTGAACAAAAAAACAACAAACGCACTTTTTTCATATCGTGATAGTGGCGATTTCATATCGTGATAGTGGCGAACAAGCCTGATTGCAAGCACTATTAATGCCAAATCGATCACGAATCTTTCTTCTTTTCCGGCTATATGTAACCTTTTCCATTTAATATCTCAACCCTTTTCGACCCGTCCGTTCACTTTTGGGTCAACTATTTTACATTTACAAAACAAAAAACCATGACAGGCTGTCGCCGTCAGAAAGGAAATGAAGAAAGAAGAAAACAGACTCAAGTGCAGGAATACCTTTCCTGCACCGGAGAAGAAGGGAAAATCAGGACGCGGCTGAGCGGTTCGCGTACCGATACAGCAGAAAGGCACCAATCGAACAGAGTGCCATTGATAGCACCATCGGCCAGGCGCTGTTGAATGAGGCCAGAGATAGAATAACGCCCACAATCGCGCCAAGACCGAAGCGCAGCGTTCCCGCGAGCGACGATGCTGTCCCTGCCATATGAGGGAAATCATCAAGGATAACCGCCATCGCATTCGACGCAACCATCGCAATACAGCCAACAAACAGCGCAACGCCAAATACCAACGGTAAGAACCCGAGATCGAACAGGCAGACAATCACCAGCCATATACCCATCGCAAACTGGATCACCAGCCCCGCACGGAACATCGCCAGCGCGCCCAACCGCCGCACATTACGGCTGTTAAACAACGTCACCACAAACAGGAAGACGACGTTCAGAGCAAAGTAATAACCAAAATTCTGAGGCGACACACCATACAGGTTGATATACACAAATGGCCCGGCGCTCAGGAAGGAAAACATGCCGCAAAACGACAGCCCGCTCGCCACCATATAGCTGAACACCCGCTTGTGGCGGAACAGGATGGCAAAATTCCCGATGGTAGTGCGCAGATGAAATTTCTGCCGCTTCGCAGGCGGTAAGGTTTCTTTGATAAAAAAGAAAATCAGCGCTGCGGCCAGAAACGCCGCACCAGAGATCGTCCAGAAAATCGAATGCCAGCTAAACCATAGAAGCAGCCAACCACCAGCAATCGGCGCAATGAGCGGTGCGACCGTCATCACCAGCACGACAAACGACATCATGCGGGAAAAATCATCCCGCGAGAACATATCGCGCATCAGGGCATTAATTACCACCGCAGCGGCAGCGGCAGAAACCCCGTGCAAGAAACGCATGTAGATAAGCTGCTCTACCGTTTGTGCCAGCGCACAGGCCACGCCTGCAAACGCAAAAACCAGCGTACCGCCGAGGATCACAGGCTTGCGCCCCAGGCTATCCGCCATCGGCCCGTAGAACATCTGGCCAATCGCAAAGCCCAGCACATAGGTACTGAGCGTCATTTGGACGTGTCCATCCCCCACGCCAAACTCGTTAGCAATGGTCGGTAATGCAGGCAAATACATATCGATGGCTAACGGCATTAGCATCGAAATCAGGCCAAGAATAAAAATCAGCCCAAGATGAGAAGAACGGCGTAATTGCACTAATAACTCCAGATTAGAAAGAAGGTCATGCTATACAGCATTATTTTACGCTGGCGATCTCCTCATCGCTTAATTCCCGGAATTCCCCCGGTTCCAGTTCACTATCCAGCCAGATGTCGCCAATACGCTCGCGGTGTAGCTCCACAACCCGATTCCCCACCGCCGCAAACATCCTTTTCACCTGATGATAGCGACCTTCGCTAATCGTCAGTCGAACGACATGATCCGTTATCTTCTCAAGCGTAGCGGGTTTAGTGAGATTCTTCTCGTTATGTAACTGTACGCCCGCTGTAAATTGCGCGGCGGTATCCTCGGCCAGCGGCTGCTCCAGCGTCACCAGGTAGGTCTTTTCACACTGATGCTTAGGCGAGGTAATACGATGTGACCATTGTCCATCGTCCGTTAACAACACCAGCCCCGTGGTATCGATATCCAGTCGGCCTGCCGCATGCAGTTTGTGCGCCACCGGGACATCCATAAAATACAAAATGGTGGGATGATCGGGGTCGTCCGTTGAACAGACATAGCCCTGAGGCTTATTCAGCATGAAGTAGCGCGGACCGGTCTGCTGTTCCAGCGGATTGCCATCAAATTCCACGTTATGCTCGGGGGATAGCTTGAACGCACCGCTCTTCACCACGTCACCGTCAACGGTCACACGCTGCGCACGCAGTTCACGCGCCACCAGCGAACGACTAATTCCCAGATGCTGGGATAAAAATTTGTCCAATCGCATTAAAGCTCACTACCTATCTCAAATAACAGCCAGTCTCAAATCATGAGACCCTAAATTGTGAGGGGGTAGTATAACGAGGGTTTGTTCACGCGTCCTGCAATTCACCGTCCATAAGTGGCTCTTTTTAGCCGACCTTCAGGCTGCACAACCGTTGCTTATCCCTCGCGCCGGGTATTATCAACAGGCATAATAAGGGCAATTTTTTACATTTTAAGGACAACCCTATGTCATCTATTCACGGTCATGAAGTGTTGCAAATGATGATCGCATCCGGTGAGTCATTTACCACCGAACAGCTGATCAGCACGATAGAAGCCCGCTTCGGCAACGAGGCGCGTTTTCATACCTGTTCCGCCGAAAATATGACGGCCTCGATGCTGGTACAATTTCTGTCTGAACGCGGAAAATTTATCCCGCAGGATGCGGGCTTTACCACCAGCGCCAGTAAAATCTGTCAGCACTAGTTATGTCGTTCACACTACGGCCTTACCAACGTGAGGCTGTTTCCGCCACACTCGACTATTTTCGCCGTCATCCCCAACCAGCCGTCATCGTTTTGCCTACCGGCGCGGGGAAAAGTCTGGTCATCGCTGAACTGGCGCGGCTCGCACGCGGCCGCGTGCTGGTGCTCGCGCACGTTAAGGAGCTGGTCGCACAAAACCACGCCAAATACTGCGCCTGGGGGCTTGATGCGGATATCTTCGCCGCCGGGCTGCAACAGCGAGAAAGTCAGGGAAAAGTGGTCTTTGGCAGCGTGCAGTCTGTCGCACGCAACCTCGACCAGTTCGACAAGGCGTTCTCTCTGTTGATCATTGATGAATGTCACCGTATTAGCGACGACGATAACAGCCAATATCAACAAATCATCCAGCATCTGCAAAAAACCAATCCACAGCTGCGGCTGCTTGGCTTAACCGCCACGCCTTATCGGCTTGGCAAAGGCTGGATATACCAATATCACTACCACGGCATGATACGTGGCGACGAACGCTGTTTATTCCGCGATTGTATCTATGAACTGCCGCTGCGCTATATGATCAAACATGGCTTTCTGGTGCCGCCTGACCGACTGGATATGCCGGTAGTGCAATATGATTTCAGCAAGCTCGTCGCCCGCGGCAACGGGCTATTCAGTGAAGCTGACCTGAATCTTGAACTCAAACGTCAGCAGCGCATTACGCCGCACATCATCAGTCAGGTCATCGATTATGCGCAAACGCGGCGCGGTGCGATGATTTTTGCGTCCACCGTTGAACACGCCAAAGAAATTACGGCTTTATTACCGGTTGGTCAGGCGGCATTGGTCAGCGCCGATACGCCAGCAGCCGAGCGCGATGCGCTGATTGACGCCTTCAAACAGCAGTCGCTGAAATATCTGGTCAACGTGGCGGTGCTGACAACGGGGTTTGATGCCCCGCATGTCGACCTTATCGCTATCCTTCGCCCAACAGAATCTGTCAGCCTGTATCAGCAAATCGTCGGACGCGGTTTACGCCTATACCCGGGAAAAACAGACTGCCTGATACTGGATTACGCCGGCAACCCGCACGATCTCTATACGCCAGAAGTCGGCAACAGCAAGCCACATGCCGGTAGCCAGCCGGTGCAGGTCTTCTGTCCTGAATGCGGCTTTGCCAACCTATTTTGGGGAAAAACCACCCCAGACGGCGATATCATCGAACACTATGGCCGCCGCTGTCAGGGGTGGGAAATAGCGGAGAACGGCCACCGCCAGCAATGTGATTTCCGGTTCCGGTTCAAAGTTTGTCCGCACTGCGGCGCGGAGAATGATATCGCGGCGCGGCGCTGCCACCAGTGTGATGAGGTGTTAGTCGATCCCGACGACATGCTGAAAGCGGCGCTGAAGCTGAAAGACGCACTGGTTTTACGCTGTAGTGGCATGAGCTTCGAGCAGGGGCAAGATGCAAAAGGAGAATGGCTGAAAATCATCTACCACGATGAAGACGGTACCGAAGTAAGCGAACGTTTTCGCCTGCACTCCACCGCGCAGCGCCACGTTTTCCTGCAACAATTTTTGCGCGTTCATCAGCGCGCGCCGGGAACACCGTTTAACTGGCAGCATGCCGCCGACGTTATCGCGCAGCAGGCCTTACTGCGCGCCCCAGACTTTGTTGTCGCCCGCAAACACGGAAAATTCTGGCAAATCCGTGAAAAGCTCTTTGATTATCAGGGACGATTTCGTCGTGCCAATGAGCTCCGCGGCTAAAGTATACTCTAAATAATTCGAGCTTCAGGCAGGCGGCAAGTGAAGGACAAATTCGTCGGGAACGAATTTGACCGGCCAACGGCTGGCCTCCGGTGAGAGACAGGATGTCTCTCATTTCATCCCGATGAGCTTACTCAGGTAAGTGATTCGGGTGACAGACAAATCTGCTAAAAGCAGATTTGAACGCTGCTTGCAGCGGCCCCAACGGGGCGAGGCTCACGCCAGTGTGCCGAGTATCGCTGCCAACGCACATGAAACTTGAAGTATGACGAGTAATGCTGAGATTCATTTGCCCGCAGAGGCATATTCCGCTAGAATTCAGCCCGCTTTTGTTCGCAAAAGCTGAATAACCCCGCCTGCTGCTGGGTCGCCTGTAGCAGGGTTACTTTATATAAGTAGAGAATAAAATGATTACTATCAAAGCAGAAGTACGTAAGGATCAGGGTAAGGGTGCGAGCCGCCGCCTGCGTTCCGCTGGTAAATTCCCGGCCATCGTTTACGGTGGTTCAGAAGCACCAGTTTCTATCGAACTGGATCACGACTCAGTGAAAAACCAGGAAGCAAAAGAAGGCTTCTACGGTACTGCGCTGATTCTGTCTATCGATGGCAAAGAAGTACAAGTTAAAGTTCAGGCTGTACAACGTCACGTTTACAAGCCAAAACTGACTCACATCGACTTCGTACGCGTTTAGTTTGCGCTGAAGTTGTTTTCCGGGACGCCGGAAAAGAAGAACGCCGCTTATGCGGCGTTTTTTTTATAAAAATCTATTCATTCACAAAGGAATGTGAACATGTCTCGTGATATCCCACAGCGGCTTATCGCTATTGATGCCCTGCGCGGTCTGGTGATGGTGCTTATGCTGCTAGACCATGTGCGGGAAACCTTTTATCTGCACCTGCAACTTGCCGACCCAATTGATGTAACCAGCACCGACCCCATGCTATTCATCAACCGTACGCTGGCGCATCTGTGTGCTCCCGTGTTTGTCTTTTTAACCGGGCTCTCTGCCGCGCTTTACCATCAGAAAGTACAAAATCGCCGACAAACCGCCCTCTTCCTGTTCCAGCGCGGCTTAATTCTTATTTTACTTGAACTCACGCTGATCAACTTCGCGTGGACGTTCCAGTTTCCGCCGCAGGTTATCTATTTACAGGTCATCTGGGCTATTGGCATGAGCATGCTCGCCCTCAGCGCGTTAATCTGGTTACCTGCCGGGCTGGTTTTCATACTCGGCCTCGTTATCGTGGGCGGACATAACCTGCTGGACCCTCTGCAGGCTTCAGTCGGTTCCATCTGGTCGATTCCCTGGGCGATACTGCACGATCGCGGTTGGATAGGAATCGGCGAAACCTTCCGTATACGGACCTCCTATCCGATACTTCCCTGGATTGGTGTGATTTCACTTGGCTATGCGGCTGGTGCGTTATACCGGAAAGACGTTTTTCCGCTTCAGCGCCAGAAGGTCTTACTCACCGCGGCAGGAATCACACTCGCGCTGTTCTTCGCTCTACGCAGTATCAATCTGTATGGCGACAAGCCCTGGCAGCAGAGTGATGTCATCACGCAGACGCTCATGAGCTATTTCAACATCACGAAATATCCACCCTCGTTGCTGTTTCTCTGCCTGACGCTCGGTATCGGGCTTTGCCTGCTTGCGGTGTTTGAACGTCAGCAGCAGAAGCGTTGGCTTGTTATGCTGGCAAGCTTCGGCGCCGCCCCGATGTTTTTCTACCTATTGCATCTGTATGTTTTAAAAGGCCTGTATTTAACCGCTGTTGCAGTCTGGGGGAAAAATCAGGGAGAGTGGTTCGGCTTTTCCGCCGTCTGGCAATTGTGGGGGTGTACTCTGGTGCTGATGGTCGTATTATTTTCGCCGGTTCAAGCGTTTGCCCGTCTAAAAGCCCGTCGCCGAGACATCCGCTGGCTTAAATATTTCTAGCCGTTATCGTTCCCAAACATTAGCAGTCGCTGCCCTTTTTCTGACGATAAGAAAAAGGGCAACGTCGTCTTCTGGCGTGATGCCGACTATTTGCCGCTGCTCGTCCGACGCTGTAGCTGATCGCGCAGATTCGGCGGTGTGCCTTTAATCGTCAATGTATCCGTCGCCGGATCCCAGAAAATGCGCTCACCGAGCAATAGCGCATCAAAATTCAGACTGATGCCGCCGCCGCTGCCCGCAAACTTGGTCAGTTGGCGTAGTGTTCCACGATCGGCAGGGAAGCTTTCTTCCAGCTCATAACCCTGTTCCGTTGAAAACTGCTGAAAAGTTTTCTCACCCAGCGGTGGCAGTTCCTGCGACAGCGACGCCAGTTCGATTTCCTCACCGGACTGCAATTGCTCATTGCAGTAGCTATACACCTGCTGACGATAATTCTGACGCTCGTTTTTATCTAACTGGGCTTCGTCACAATACTCATCAACTGCTTTCAGCAAGCCGCGGTTTTGTGCTTTGGTGTCCAGCCCTTCCGAAGCAGCCAGAAAATCCATGAAAAAATCAGACACTTTGCGCCCGACGCGGCCTTTCAGGAACGTCAGATAGCGCGTAGATTCTGGATTGGTTTCCCATTCGGTCAAATCAATACGCGCAACGATATCGGCATGATTGATATCCAGATAGTGCGTGGTGCTGATATCCAGCTGTTCATTAACCCGCATGCTGTTGCAGCTATTGAGCACCGATATCAGCAAGTAGTCGACCGCCAGATAACGGTACTGACAGAACAACACGATACCGCCTTCGGCAAACGGGTACTTCGCCAGTTCGTCACGCAGACGTCCGGTTGCGGCACGTGAGAAACTCAGAAAGTCCTCATCCCCTTTGCGACAGGCTCGCAGCGCATCCGCCAGCTCGCTTTGCTCATTAAACAGCCCATAGGCCTTACTTTTGGCGCTGTAGACGCGATGCAGTTCAGCCATCATCTCTTCGACTGCCGCGTTGGTCGACAGCAGGGAATCACGCAACACCATTTCCAGCGTTTGTTCGTCACGTTTAATTAGCTGATGCAGGGCAATCTGGGCGATATCCAGACTCATGATAAACTCTCCTTTTGGCAAGGCGCGTATTCAAACACTGATGCGGACAGCCCGCAACACATAAAGCCGCCCTTCGCACCGGTACGCGCGCTAAGCGTCTACACTACTTATTGATAGAAGCACGCCAGTAATAAAATACGGTAATGATAAAAGTGCGGAAAAGCATAAGCCTATACGGTAAGATAAGCGACTTTACCAGCTTGAGATACGCCATTTTATGCCACAATCATCCCGTTATAGTGACGAACACGTTGAACAACTGCTTTCTGAGATGGTCAATGTTCTGGAAAAGCACCGCGCCCCGACCGATCTTGCTTTGATGGTGCTCGGTAATATGGTGACAAACCTGATTAACACCAGCATCGCGCCTGCGCAACGTCAGGTTATGGCGCGTTCTTTCGCTGAAGCCCTACAGGCTTCAATTAAAAAAGCCGATAAAGCTCACTAAGTTTTGACCAACGTATGGTAACCAACCGTCAGCGCTACCGCGAAAAAGTCTCCCAGATGATCAGTTGGGGACACTGGTTCGCCTTATTCAACATTTTGCTCACTTTGGGGCTGGGTAGCCGCTATCTGTTTGTTGCTGATTGGCCGACCTCCCTGTTCGGTCGAATTTACGCGCTGGTTAGCTGGCTCGGTCATTTCAGTTTTATCGTCTTTGCTGCTTATTTGCTGGTCATCTTCCCGCTCACGTTTATTGTGATGTCGCAGCGCCTGCTGAGGTTCCTGTCTGCGGCGCTGGCAACGACTGGGCTGACGATACTGTTAGTGGATGTTGAGGTCTTTACACGTTTTCACCTGCACCTCAACAGCACCGTTTGGGAACTTGTCGTCAACCCGGGGCAAGGTGAGATTGCCCGCGACTGGCAGTGGATGTTTATCGGCATTCCATTGATTTTCATGGTGGAAATGCTGTTCGGCACCTGGTGCTGGCAAAAATTACGCAGCCTGAACCGCCGCCACTTTGGCAAACCGCTGGCGGGCGTTTTCATCTCGGCGTTCTTTGCATCGCACCTGATGTACATCTGGGCCGATGCAAATTTCTATCGCCCAATTACGATGCAGCGCGCCAACCTGCCGCTGTCTTATCCGATGACGGCACGCCGGTTTCTGGAAAAACATGGTCTGCTGGATGCACAGGAATATCAGCGCCGGCTAACGCAGCAGGGTAATCCTGAAGCCATAACGGTGGAGTATCCGCTCAATAACATCACCTTCCGCGATAACGGCAGCGGCTACAACCTGCTGATGGTGATGATCGACGATACGCAGCCCGATGCCATACAAAACCGGATGCCAAATCTGTCGCGCTTCGCCGCAGAAAACGTGCGCTTTAGCGATCATTACGATTCAGGATCTCAGCCAGACGCCGCCTTGTTTAACCTGTTTTACGGCCTCTCGACGACCTATATGGATGGCGTCCTGAGCGCGCGTAAACCGTCAGCATTAATCACTGCATTAAGCCAGCAGGGCTATCAGTTCGGGCTCTTTTCAGCGAACGGCTTCAACAGCCCGCTCTATCGTCAGGCGCTGCTTTCTGATTTCTCATTACCTGCACCGCAACAGCAAAGCGGCGATGCCATCATCACGCAATGGCAGGAGTGGCTCAACCGCGATAATAACCCTGCCCCCTGGTTCTCTTACATTGAACTCAGCAGCGCGCCAAAAACCGCAGATGGCAAAGGGACAGAACCCAACGTCCGTGTAAATATTCAGGACGTTGACCGTCAGATCGGCCAAATTATTCGCACCTTACAGGAAAAAAACGTTCTGGATAACACCGTCGTCATCGTGACAACGGCACAAAACCAGAATGCCAATACCAGTAATGCAGCACGTTTTGCCCGAACCCAGTGGCAAACGCCGCTCATTGTTCACTGGCCGAATACCCCTGCGCAGACCATTACGAAAATGACGGACAACAAAGACGTCATGACCACGCTGATGCAGCGCCTGCTCCATGTTAAAAACAGCACAGATGATTATTCACAGGGTGAAGACCTGTTCTCTGCCCAACGACGTTCCCCATGGTTGATTAACGGCAATGGCGGCACGCTGATAATCACAACGCAGGAGCAGCTCATCGTGTTGGAAAGCAACGGCAACTACCGGGCTTACGACATGGCGGGAAATCGGCTGAATGATGAAAAACCACAGCTTGCCCTTCTCTTGCAGGTACTAACGAACGAAAGACGCTTTATTGCCAACTAACTGCCTAAATCTAAAGCAGTCGTTCCATCAGGCTATTGCAATAAGGTCAGGAAAAGGTAGTATGAATGCCCATAGCATCGGCACGTAGCGCAGCCTGGTAGCGCACCGTCATGGGGTGTCGGGGGTCGGAGGTTCAAATCCTCTCGTGCCGACCAAATTTCCCCCAACGTTTTGTCTACTGAAGTCCAGACAAGACTATAAAGAACAGATTAAACAGTAGGTTGCATAAGCCTGCTGTTTTTCTGTTGTCTACTGAATTCCATATTGATACATTGAAATCCACACTTTTTAGGCATAGATATAGGCATACGACGCAACATGTAGCCTAAACCCTATGCCTAACAGCTTTGCGGATTTGATTGGAGAGCGATATGGCACGTCAGACAAAGCCCCTGAACAATACTGAGGTCAAAAGCGCCAAGGCCACTGACCGTGCCGTCACCCTCTACGATGGAGACGGTTTAGAATTACAGGTCACCCCGAGCGGTTCAAAACTCTGGCGTTTTCGCTACTACAAACCCTTCACTCGCAAACGTGCAATGATTAGCCTTGGCGCTTACCCTTCGGTATCTCTTGCCGAAGCGCGTAAGCTCCGCGAAGATGCACGACTTCTTCTTAGCAAAGACGTTGATCCGCAGGAGCATAAGCAAGCAGAGCAATCACGGCAAAAAAATGCTACAGAAAACACATTTGAAAAAGTTGCTGCCGAATGGTTTAAAACTAAAGAATCAGCAGGTTTGGCAACACATACGTTGAACGATATCTGGCGATCCATGAGCAAGTATGTGTTCCCCCACATTGGCTCTATGCCTATTGCTAACATCACGGCTCAACGATTTATTGGAGCGTTAGAACCCACTCATGCGGCTGGAAGACTTGAAACGGTTAAACGTCTGAGTCAACGTATTAATGAAGTCATGGATTATGCCCTCAACTCTGGTCTGGTATCTGTAAATCCAGCCGCACGAATTGGACGAACATTCCATAAGCCGAAGGTGAAGCATCGCCCTGCCCTCTTGCCAGAGCAATTGCCACTTCTGATGAAAACACTCTCATTTGCCAGCATTGGGCGACAAACCCGCTGTCTTATCGAATGGCAATTACTCACCATGACTCGACCAGCCGAAGCTGCCGAATCACGCTGGGATGAAATCGATTTTGACGCAAAAGAATGGCGTATTCCTGCTGGTCGTATGAAGATGAAGCGTGAGCACGTTATCCCACTCTCAGAGCAAGCGCTGGGGATTCTGGAAGTCATGAAGCCATCAGTAAGCACAGGGATTATGTCTTCCCCGGATATCGTAATCCACTTGAGCCAATGAACAGCCAGACAGCGAACATGGCACTCAAACGTATGGGCTTCAAAGATATGCTTGTAGCTCATGGTATGAGAGCCATTGCTTCGACCATACTCAATGAAAAAGGATTTCCCCCTGATGTGATCGAAGCAGCGTTAGCGCATATCGATACTAATGAAGTCAGGAGAGCCTACAATAGAGCCCAATATCTGGAACAACGCAGAGATATGATGGCGTGGTGGGGAGAGCATGTTGAGTCAGCTTCATATGGTAAAACGAGCATCGTTTCT